>DATITJ010000348.1:0-1572 GCA_035467935.1 Ornithinibacter sp. | reverse complement strand
ACGCCGCGAAGGCCCAGTAGAGCGTGCGGCAGTGCGGCGGCAGGTCGAGCAGCACGACCGAGCCGGGGCCGGCGTCGAGGTCGTCCTGAAGCAGGTTCGCGGCCTTGGCGACCCAGTTGGCCAGCACCCGGGCGGACAGCTCGATGCGTTCGCCCTTGGTGGGGGAGTCGGTGTCGTCGTAGACCGTGATGCGCGGACGCCCCGGGTCGGTGGCGACGAGGTGGCGCAGGACGTCGGCGGGAGAGCTCACCGGCGCGACCCTAGCAACGCCGGGGGGCCCGCCGCGGGTCCGGACCGCGGGTCGGCGCGCACCGGCCCGTCGTGCCGTGGCCACTAGGCTCCTCGCATGAGTGGTCGCACGGTCATCACCTTCGGCGCCGTCGACGTCTTCCACGTCGGGCACATCCGGGTGCTCCAGCGCGACGCCGCGCTCGGTGACCGGCTCGTCGTCGGGGTGTCCGCCGACGCGCTCGACATGGCGAAGAAGGCGCACGCCCCGGTCTACTCGCACGAAGAGCGGATGGAGGTCGTCGCGTCGCTCAGGGTCGTCGACGAGGTGTTCGTCGAGGAGTCGCTCGAGCTCACGGGCGACGACGTCCTCGAGCACGTCGCCCGCCTGGGGTCGTGAGGTCCGCGGTCGCGGGCTCCGGGGTCGTGAGGTCCGGGGTCGTGAGGTCCCGGCTCCTGCCGGCGCTGGCAGTCGGCGCCGCCCTGTGGGTCGTGCTCGTCAGCGCCGTCGCCGCGCTGCTCACTGCGCTCGGCTGGTGGTCGCCGTGGGTGGCCTGGCCGGTGGCCTTGGGCGTGGGGGTGCTCGCGGGGTGGGCCGTGCGCGCGGTGCCGTCGGTGCGGATGCCGGTCGCGGCCCTGGTGGCGCTCGTCGCCGTCGTCGCCGGGTTCACGGTGTGGGCGGGGGTGACGCACTCCGAGCAGGTGCTGCCGCGGCGTGACGCGGCGAGCAACCTCCAGGCCGCGGTGAGCCTCGCGACGACCCACGCGCGGGTGGTGCCGGTCGACCCGGAGTCCGTGGGCGGCGCGGGGGTGCTCGACCTCGCGGGCGTGACCCTCGCGAGCCCGGCCTTCTTCCAGGTCGGCTCCAGCGCCGACCCGGCCGTGCAGCCGCAGTTCGTCGTGGGCCCCGCGGTGGTCTACGCCTTCGGGTGGTGGGCCGGGGGCGCCGGCGTGGCGCTCGTGCTGCCGGCCGTCGCCATGGGGCTGGCCCTGCTGGCGCTCGGCCTGCTCGTGGCCAGGGTGGCGGGCGCGTGGGCGGGGGTCGCGACGGCCGCGCTCACCGGCATCCTCTTCCCGGTGCTGCACACGGCACGGGCGACGTACTCCGAGCCCCTCGCGATGCTCACCCTCGCCGCCGGGCTGCTCGCGGCGACGCTGGCCGTCGCGGCCGGGCGGGAGGCGGCCGGGCGGGAGGCGGCTGGGCCGGAGGCCGAGGGGCCGGGCGGCGCCGCCGGCTTCGTCGGTGACGCGTCGTCCCAGGGGAGGGTCGTGGGTCGCGCGCCGCTGCGCGCGCTGGCCGTGCACCATGCCTCGGCGCGGGCCGGGCTGCTCGCGGGGCTGCTC
>DATITJ010000347.1:0-4472 GCA_035467935.1 Ornithinibacter sp. | reverse complement strand
GGCCGCCCGCCTCCTGCGCCGCGGCGAGCTCCCCGTCGTCGGGGGAGCGGTCCAGGGCGCTGAGCTCGGCGACGAGGCCGACGGCTCCGAGGACGGCGGTGGCGAGGGCCCCACCCGCGTCAGCAACGTCGTGTTCATGGGAATGGGCGAGGCGCTCGCGAACTACCCGGCCGCGATCGGCGCCATCCGCCGCCTCACCGAGCCGCCCCCGTCGGGGCTCGGCATCTCGGCCCGTGGCATCACGATGTCCACCGTCGGGCTCGTTCCGGGCATCGACAAGCTCGCCCAGGAGGGCATCCCCGTCACGCTGGCGCTCTCCCTCCACGCGCCCGACGACGAGCTGCGCGACGAGCTCGTGCCGATCAACTCGCGGTGGAAGGTCGACGAGGCGATCGACGCCGCGCACCGCTACTACGAGGTGACCGGCCGACGGGTCAGCATCGAGTACGCCCTCATCCGCGACATCAACGACCAGGCCTGGCGCGCGGACCTCCTCGGCGAGAAGCTCGCGAAGCGTGGCCGCGGCTGGGTGCACGTCAACCCCATCCCGCTCAACCCCACGCCGGGGTCGAAGTGGACGGCGTCGCGGCGGGGAGTCGAGCAGCAGTTCGTCGAGCGGGTGCGGGCGCACGGCATCCCCACGACGGTGCGCGACACCCGCGGATCCGACATCGACGGCGCCTGCGGCCAGCTGGCTGCCTCGACCGCCTGAGCCCGTCTACGCTGTGGTGGTGCGACGACGCGGCCCGGTGGTGGTGGTGGCGCTCGCCCTGGTGCTGGCCGGGTGCGGGGGCGGCGGTGACCTGCCCGCCAACCTCCGCACCGCCGACTCGCACGCGAGCACCCACGCCGCCCCCCCGAGCGCCACGCAGGCCGAGCCGGTCGAGGACGTCGCGCTGCGCGAGGGCGAGCGGTTCCAGAGCATCCGGCTGCCGTCGGCCTACACGCCCGAGGCGCCCGAGGGCACGGGCACCGACGACTACCGCTGCTTCCTCGTCGACCCCGGCTTCGAGACCGACCAGCTCGTCAGCGGGGTTCAGATCTCGCCCGACAACGCCGCGATCGTGCACCACGTCATCGTCTCCAAGGTCGAGCCCGAGGACGTCACCGAGGCCAAGGCCCTCGATGCGACGTACCCCGGCGACGGCTGGACCTGCTTCGGCGGGGCCGGCATCTCCGGGGTTGCCGGCGGCGACCTCGACAAGGCCGACTGGGTCGGCGCGTGGGCCCCCGGCGGGGGTGAGCGTGTCATGGCCGACGACATCGGCATCCCGCTCGTCAAGGACACCCAGCTCGTCGTGCAGGTGCACTACAACCTCCTCGCCGGCGACGGCGCCGACCGCAGCACCGTGCGGCTGCGCCTCTCCGAGGCCGCCGGCAGTGACAAGCAGGCGCTGCAGACCATGCTCCTCCCGGCACCGGTCGAGCTGCCGTGCCGTGACCACCGCACCAAGGGCCTGTGCAACCGCACCGTCGCGGTCGCCGACCTCAAGCGGAGGTTCGCGGAGGACCCCGCGACGGCCGACCTGCTCCACCTCCTGTGCGGGCCGATCGAGGCCGGTCCGGTGCAGAGCTGCACCCGCCCGATCAAGGACGACGGCACCATTCGCGCCGTCTCGGGCCACATGCACCTGCTCGGTCGGGCGATCACGGTCGACGTCAACAAGGGCACGCCGCAGGCGAAGCGGGTCCTCGACATCCCGACGTGGAACTTCGACGACCAGGGGAGCATCCCCCTGGAGCAACCGCTCGACGTGGGCCCCGGCGACACGATCACCGTCACGTGCACCCACGACCAGGAGCTGCGCGACCTGCTCCCGGCGTTCGAGGGCACCCAGGACCGCTATGTCGCGTGGGGCGAGGGCACGACCGACGAGATGTGCCTCGGCATCGTCCTCATGACCGAGCGCTGACTGCGCGGGCGTTGGGGTCCACCACGCCCCACTCCCCGGGTTCGCACCGTCACGGCCGGCGGCGGCCACGGGCCGCACTCCTCGGAGAGGCTCCGGTAGCGTCGCGCCATGCGCACCTGCCCGGCCGGCTGGGCAACCGACCTCGCCATCCTCGAACACACCGGCTCCGTCCTCGAGGATCACGAGGACCATCTGGTCGTCCGCACCCCGCACAACCCCGACTTCTACTGGGGCAACTTCCTGCTCGTCACGGACGAGGACGGGCTGGGCGATGCTGGACGCTGGGTCAGCACGTTCCAGCTGGCCTTTCCCGAAGCGACGTGGGTGGCGATCGGGTTGACGCGGATGCCGGAGGACCAGGATCCCTGGGTCGCGCAGGGGCTGCAGCTGGAGCTCGACGACGTGCTGACGACACGCACCCTGCCCCGACAGGCGCCGCTTCCCGAGGGGTACACGGTGCGCCGCCTCAGTGGCCGGGACTGGGCCCGGTCCGTGGCCCGGTCCGTGGCGGAGAACGACCGGACGGGGGAGCACGACCCGACGTCCTACGAGCGTTTCGCGCAGCGGGAGGCGCAGGCGCGACGCACGCTCTCCCGGCGTGGCATCGGAGCGTGGTTCGGCGCGTTCTCGGGCGCTTCGCTCGTCGCCGACCTGGGGATCGTCAGGTGCGGCACCACGGCGCGCTACCAGGACGTCAGCACGGACGACCAGCACCGGCGGCACGGGCTGGCCTCGCACCTGCTCGGCGTCGCCGCGCGCTGGGCCGCCGATGGTGGCTGCGATCAGTGGGTCATCGTCACCGAGGCCGCCAACCCGGCCGGCCGCGTCTACCGCAGCCTCGGGTTCGCGCCGGACACCGGGATCGTCCAGGCGTACCGCAGGCCGCCGGGCTCGACGCGCGCCACCACCTCCGACCCGTCGACGCCGACCCCCGCCTGAGGCCACGCCGGACGTCGCCGGACGTCGCCGGACGTCGCCGGACGTCGGCGCACCTCGCGGGTCAGCGCCCGGCCGCGGCGAGGAGGAGGTCGGCGGCCTCGCCCGTCGAGTCGACGAGGTGGATGCGCCCCGCCATGGCGCGCCCCGCCGCCAGGGCCTGCAGCGCCGGCCACACGGGGATCGACTCCGTCCAGTGCCGACGCCCGACGAGCACCACCGCGGGCAGGGCCTCGTCCTGGGCCGCGTAGTAGAGCCGGGTCGCCGCCTGGAACACCTCCTGCACCGTGCCCGCCGCGCCCTCGAGCACGACGAGCCCGGCGGTGCAGCGCGCGAGCAGGCCGTCCTCGCGGATCGCGTTGGAGAAGTACTTCGCGATGCCGGTGCAGAAGACGTTGGGCGGCTCGTGGCCGTAGAACCACGTCGGGATGCCGATGCTGCGCACCGCGGCCGGGGCCACCGGCACCCGGACGAGGTCGTCGTGCACGTCCCGCGCGACGCCGGCCCACGCCTCGATCCCGGGGTGGAATGAGGGGATGCCGTGCAGCCGCGCCAGCGCGTCGTCGAGGGCATCCGGTGACGCGGCGAACGCGCCGAGGTTCGCCGCCTCCATCGCGCCCGGACCGCCGCCGGTGGCCACGGTGAGCCCCGCGCAGGCGAGGGCGTGGCCGAGCCGCGCGGCACCGGCATACGCCTCGGTGTCGCGGTGGAGCGCGTGGCCGCCCATGACCCCGACCACCGGGACCCCGTCGAGCACCTCGTCGAGCGCGTCGGAGATCGAGTCGTCGTGGATCGCCCGGAGCAGCGTGACGAAGGCGTCGTGAGCCAGGGCGCCGTCGCGGGCCCAGTGGTAGGCCCGCGCGTCGGGCGTGGCCTCGTAGCCGTGCTCGCGCAGCCCGGCGTAGAGCTCGTGCGGCTGGTAGAGGCTCGACCGGTACGGCGTGACCGGCGCCCCCGGGTCGGTGGGGAACACGAACGCACCGTTCGCGCGCAGGTGCGTCGCCAGCTCGTCGCTCATCCGTCCGCCGAGCACCACGAGGCCCCGGACGTCGGTGCGCGCCAACAGCTCTCGCTCGTGCCCGCCGAGGTCCAGGTCCTGCAGGCGCAGGCCGGCGAGCGGCCGCTCGGAGTGCAGGGCGGCGTGCAGGGCGGTCAGGCTCTCGATCTCGCGCACGGCCCGAACCTACCCGCGAAGGTCCGGCGCTCAGTGCCCCGTGAGCCGGGAGAGCAGCGCGCCGAGCCGCGCCGGCCGGCCCGTGCGGGCCTCCTCGCGGTCGGCCAGGGCCGCCACCCGCAGGCCTGCGTTGACCCCGAGCCACCGCAGCGGCTCGGGCTCCCAGCGCGGCGAGCGGTGCCCCACCCAGGGCAGCTCGGTGAGCCCGGTGCGGCGCTCGAGCACGAGGTCGGCGAGGGTGCGCCCGGCCAGGTTGGCCGCCGCGACCCCGTCGCCGACGTAGCCGCCGGCCCGGCCGGTGCGGGACACCGGGTCCCACGAGACCGACGGGTGCCAGTCGCGGGCGATGCCGAGCGGCCCACCCCACGCATGGGTGAAGCGGATGCCGTGCAGCTGGGGGAGCAGCTCGAGGAGGGTCGTGCGCAGCACCGCGAACACCCGCTCCTCGA
>DATITJ010000346.1:0-4442 GCA_035467935.1 Ornithinibacter sp. | reverse complement strand
GGTCGACGCCGCGCTCGACGCCCTCCTCGAGGCCGACAACGCCCCCCCGCGCGTGCACCTCGTCGCCCGCCCCGGTCTGAGCACCGTCGGCGAGCTCGTCGACGCGGCCGACGCCGAGCCGAGCACCATCTCGCCGCTCGGGGCGGTGCTGCACGGCGGCGACCCCGGTGGCGTCGCCGCCGTGCGCCAGGGACGGGCCTCGGTGCAGGACGAGGGCTCCCAGCTGGTCGCCCTCGCGCTCGCCCGAGCCGAGGTCGGCCCCGACGTCCCGGCCCGGTGGCTCGACCTGTGCGCCGGCCCCGGCGGCAAGGCGGGCGTGCTCGGGGCGCTCGCCGTGGCCGCCGGCGCCGACCTCACCGCGGTCGAGGTCAGCCCCCACCGCGCCGAGCTGGTGCGCACCACGCTCGGAGCCCTCTCGCGTCACGCCGCGACGCTCGGCCGGCAGGTCGAGGTGCGCACGGCCGACGGTCGCGAGGTCGGCGAGGACGAGCCCGCGGCCTACGCCCGGGTGCTCGTCGACGCCCCGTGCACGGGGCTGGGAGCACTCCGTCGCCGGGCCGAGGCGCGGTGGAGGCGTCAGCCCTCCGACGTCGCCGGCCTCGCGCCGCTCCAGCGTTCGCTGCTCTCGTCGGCGCTGGATGCCGTCGCGCCGGGCGGCGTCGTCGGCTACGCCACGTGCAGCCCGCACATCGCCGAGACCCGGTTCGTCGTGTCCGACGTCGTGAAGAAGCGCCCCGACGTCGAGGTCGTCGACGCGCGCGGGCTGTTCACGGATGCCGCGGGGCAGCCGGTCCGGGGCCTCGGCGACGGGCCGTACGTCCAGCTGTGGCCGCACGTGCACGGCACCGACGCGATGTTCTTCGCGCTGATCCGCAAGTCCGCCTGAGGCGGGGGCGGGCGTCCTCGTCCGGCGCGGGCCCGGCCTCCGGCGTCCGGCGGGGTCGCTAGGGTCGTCCCGTGCAGATCTCACCGTCGATCCTGTCCGCCGACTTCGCCAACCTCGAGCGTGAGCTCGGTGCCATCGCGAACGCCGACTGGGCGCACGTCGACGTCATGGACAACCACTTCGTCCCCAACCTCACCCTCGGCCTCCCCGTCGTCGAGGCGCTGGTCAGGGTGTCGCCGATCCCCGTCGACTGCCACCTGATGATCGACGACCCCGACCGCTGGGCGCCGGGCTACGCCGAGGCGGGCGCCAGGTCCGTCACCTTCCACGTCGAGGCCGTGCGGGATGCCGTCGCCACGGCCCGCGCGATCCGCGCGGCGGGGGCGCGTGCGGCATTCGCCGTGAAACCCGCCACGCCCTTCACTCCCTACGCCGACCTGCTCCGCGAGGTCGACATGGTGCTCGTCATGACCGTCTAGCCGGGCTTCGGCGGGCAGAGCTTCATGGCCGACCAGATGCCCAAGGTGCGCGAGGTGCGCGAGGCGGTGCGGCGGCACGGCGGTGAGGTGTGGGTGCAGGTGGACGGTGGGGTGTCCGCGTCGACGATCGAGCAGTGCGCCGAGGCCGGGGCCGACGTCTTCGTCGCCGGGTCGGCGGTCTACGGCGCCGAGTCGGTGTCGGGCGCGGTCGACGAGCTGCGCGCGCTCGCTGCACGCCACGCGCACGCATGACGGCACCGGCATCCCTGCTCGACCGGCTCGCGGGCACGGGCGGGTATGCCGCGGACCTCGTCATCGGCGAGGGGCTGGCACCCGGCGAGGTGCTCGACGGGGTGGAGCTGGAGGGATGCCGGTTCGAGCGGTCGGTGCTCGAGGTCGCGGTCCTGCGGGGGTGCACCTTCACCGACTGCGTGTTCGTGGGGTGCAACCTCAACCGGCTCGACGTCGCCGGGTCGCGCTTCGTCGACTGCAGGTTCGTCGACTGCACGGCGCTCGCGGTGACGTGGACACGGGCGGCCGCGGCCGTGCTGTCGGCGCGGCCGTGGGACTTCGAACGGTGCCGGCTCGACCTCGCCTCCTTCCAGGAGGCGGCGTTGGCCGGGTCGCGGCTGGTCGACTGCTCGCTGCGGGAGGCGGACTTCGGCGGGGCCGACTGCCAGGGGGTGGACTTCGGCGGGAGCGACCTGTCGGGGGCGGCGTTCGTCGGCACCGACCTGCGCGGGGCGAGCCTGCTGGGGGCGGGCGGGTACGCCTTCGACCCGTCGGAGAACCGCGTGCGGGGGCTGCGGGTGGACGCGTTCGGGGCAGCGGGGCTGCTCGTCGCCATGGGCATCGTCGTCGAGGGCTGACCCCGTCGAGCGAGCGGGGTGCGACGTGGGTGAGCGGACGCACAGTGGTCGCACGGGGACAGCGCGGGAAGGCTGCGGCATACTGGCCCCACACGTGCTCCGGGGTCGGTGCAAGTCCGAACCGGCGGTGACAGTCCGCGACCCGACCGCATCCAGCGGCCGGTTGACCTGGTGGAACTCCAGGACCGACGGTGAGAGTCCGGATGGTAGGCAGCACGTGCCGACGAGCCCCTCGGGGTCTCGTCGGCGGCCGCAGTCGTCGGCGCACCCTGTGGTGCGTCGTCCCGCCGGCCATCCGCCCGGAGCCCGACCGCAGACCGGTTCGAGGCACGAGGGCAGGACATGGACGAGAGCACCGCGCTGATGCAGCGGGCGCTCGACGCTGCCCGCCGGGGCCCCGAGTGCGACCCGAACCCCCGCGTCGGCTGCGTCGTCACGGATGCCGGGGGCACGGTGGTGGGCGTCGGCCACCACCGCGGTGCCGGTACTCCGCACGCCGAGGTGGACGCCCTCACCGAGGCCGGGGACGCGGCCCGCGGCGGCACGGCATTCGTCACCCTCGAGCCCTGCGACCACGCCGGCCGCACCGGCCCGTGCACCCGGGCGCTGCTCGATGCCGGCGTCGCCCGCGTCGTCTTCGCGGTCGCCGACCCCGACCCGGCCGCCGGGGGTGGCGCGGCCACCCTCGCTGCTGCCGGGGTCACCGTCGAGAGCGGCATCCTGGACACCGGGGCCGAGGAGGTCAACGCCTCGTGGCTGCACGCCCGCCGCACGGGCCGCCCCTGGGTCGTCGCCAAGAGCGCCTCCACCCTCGACGGCCGGGTCGCCGCCGCGGACGGCACGAGCCGCTGGATCACCGGTGCGGCCGCGCGGGCCGACGTCCACGCCCTGCGCGCCCGGTGCGGCGCCGTCGTCGTCGGCACGGGCACCGCCCTCACCGACGACCCGCGGCTCACCGCCCGGGGGGCGGACGGCGAGGATGCCGTGCGCCAGCCCCTGCGCGTCGTCGTCGGCCACCGCCCGCTGCCGGCCACGGCCCGCCTCCTCGACGACGAGGCCGAGACCCTCGTCCTCGCCACCCACGACCCCGCCGAGGTGCTCGCCACGCTCCACGACCGTGGCATCCACCGCGTGCTGCTCGAGGGCGGTCCCACCCTCAGCGCGGCCTTCCTCGCCACCGGCCTGGTCGACGAGGTCGTCGCCTACGTCGCCCCGGCCCTGCTCGGCGCCGGCCCGTCGGTCACCGCCGACCTGGGCGTCACCACCATCGCGGATGCCGTGCGCCTCCAGCCCACGGACGTCACCGTCCTCGGTCAGGACGTCCGGATCACCGCCCGCCCCCTCCAGAGGAGCTGACCGCCATGTTCACGGGCATCGTCGAGGAGCTCGGCACCGTCGCCGCGCTCGAGACCGCCGCCGACTCCGCGCGGCTGACCATCCACGGACCACTCGTGACGAGCGACGCCGAGCACGGCGCCTCGATCTCGGTCAACGGCGTCTGCCTCACGGTCGTGACCCACGGCGACGGGAGGTTCTCGGTCGACGTCATGGCCGAGACGCTGGCCCGCTCCGGCCTCGGCGCCCTGCGGCCCGGCGACCGGGTCAACCTCGAGCGCGCGATGGCCGCCTCGAGCCGCTTCGGCGGCCACGTCGTGCAGGGTCACGTCGACGGCACGGGCACGATCACCGCCCGCACGCCCGGGCAGCGGTGGGAGGTCGTCGAGGTCTCCCTTCCCCGCGAGCTCGCCCCCTACGTCGTCGAGAAGGGCTCGATCACCGTCGACGGCGTCAGCCTCACGGTCGTCGACGTCACCGACCCCCCGGCCGACGGCGGCTCGCCCGACGGCGCCCCGGCCGACGGCGCCCCCGCCGACGGCACCTTCACCGTCTCGCTGATCCCCACGACGCTCGAGCTCACGACGCTCGGCACCAAGGGCGTCGGCGACCCGGTCAACCTCGAGGTCGACGTGCTGGCGAAGTACGTCGAACGCCTCCTCGCCACCCGTTTCGCGCCGGTGGTCGGGTCATGAGCCTGGCGAGCATCGAGCAGGCCCTCGACGCGCTGCGCTCGGGCCGCCCCGTCCTCGTCCTCGACGACGAGGACCGTGAGAACGAGGGCGATGTCGTCCTCGCCGCGCAGACGCTCACCGACGCCTGGCTGGCCTGGACCATCCGGCGCAGCTCGGGCTACGTCTGCGCCCCGGTGAC
>DATITJ010000345.1:0-2205 GCA_035467935.1 Ornithinibacter sp. | reverse complement strand
GGCTACGGCGCAGCCGCGATCAACCCCTACCTCGCGATGGAGACCGTCGAGGACATGGTGCGCCGCGGCGACGTCACCGAGGTCACCGAGGAGAAGGCGGTCGCCAACCTCATCAAGGCGCTCGGCAAGGGCGTCCTCAAGGTCATGTCCAAGATGGGCATCTCGACCGTCGCGTCGTACCGCGGCGCCCAGGTGTTCGAGGCGCTCGGCCTGTCGCAGGAGCTCGTCGACGAGTTCTTCGCCGGCACCGTGAGCCAGCTCGGCGGGGTCGGCCTCGACGTCATCGCCGCCGAGACCGCGGCCCGGCACGCGATGGCCTACCCGCCCGACGGCATCCGCCAGGCCCACCGCAAGCTCATGGTCGGCGGCGAGTACCAGTGGCGTCGCGAGGGCGAGCCGCACCTGTTCGACCCCGAGACCGTCTTCCGCCTCCAGCACGCCACCCGCGCGCGTCGCTACGACGTCTTCAAGCAGTACACCCGCCGCGTCGACGAGCAGGCCGGGCGCCTGATGACGCTGCGCGGGCTCTTCGAGCTCGGCGGCGCCGCGCCTCGCCCCCCGGTGCCGATCGAGGAGGTCGAGCCGGTCAGCTCGATCGTCACGCGGTTCAACACGGGTGCGATGAGCTACGGCTCGATCAGCATGGAGGCCCACGAGACCCTCGCGATCGCGATGAACCGGCTCAAGGCCCGGTCCAACACCGGCGAGGGAGGCGAGGACCCCGAGCGCCTCATGGACCCCGAGCGGCGGTCCGCGATCAAGCAGGTGGCCTCGGGGCGCTTCGGCGTGACGTCGCAGTACCTCACCAACGCCGACGACATCCAGATCAAGATGGCCCAGGGCGCCAAGCCGGGGGAGGGCGGCCAGCTGCCCGGCCCCAAGGTCTACCCGTGGATCGCCCGGACGAGGCACTCGACCCCGGGCGTGGGCCTGATCAGCCCGCCGCCGCACCACGACATCTACTCGATCGAGGACCTCGCCCAGCTCATCCACGACCTCAAGAACGCCAACCCGCAGGCCCGCATCCACGTCAAGCTCGTCTCCGAGGTCGGCGTCGGCACGGTCGCGGCGGGCGTGAGCAAGGCGCACGCCGACGTCGTGCTCATCTCGGGCCACGACGGCGGCACCGGGGCGAGCCCGCTGACCTCGCTCAAGCACGCGGGAGGTCCCTGGGAGCTCGGTCTCGCCGAGACGCAGCAGACCCTCGTGCTCAACGGGCTGCGTGACCGGATCGTCGTGCAGGTCGACGGCCAGATCAAGACCGGCCGCGACGTCGTCATCGCGGCGCTGCTCGGCGCCGAGGAGTTCGGCTTCGCCACCGCGCCGCTCGTCGTGTCCGGCTGCGTCCTCATGCGGGTGTGCCACCTCGACACCTGCCCGGTCGGCATCGCGACCCAGAACCCCGAGCTGCGCTCCCGCTTCTCCGGGACACCCGAGTTCGTCGAGACCTTCTTCGAGTACATCGCCGAGGAGGTGCGCGAGCACCTCGCGGCGCTGGGCTTCCGCTCGATCGAGGAGGCCATCGGCCAGATCCAGCACATCGACGCGGCCAAGGCCATCCGGCACTGGAAGGCCTCGGGCCTGGACCTCGGCCCGATCCTCGCGCAGGTGCAGAGCCCCGACGGCTCCGGCACCCGCCACCTGATCGCCCAGGACCACGGGCTCGAGAAGGCGCTCGACCACGAGCTCATCGCGGCGTCGCGCGACGCCATCGACCACGGCATGCCGGTGACCGCCCGCTTCCCGATCCGCAACGTCAACCGCACGGTCGGCACCATGCTCGGCCACGAGATCACCAAGGCCCACCCGCAGGGGCTCCCCGACGGCACGATCGACCTGACGCTCACCGGGTCGGCCGGCCAGAGCCTGGGGGCGTTCCTGCCCGCAGGGGTCACCCTGCGCCTCGAGGGCGATGCCAACGACTACGTCGGCAAGGGCCTGTCCGGCGGGCGGGTCGTCGCCCGGCCCGCCCCCGGGTCCGCGCTGGTCGCCGAGGAGAACGTCATCGGCGGCAACGTCATCGGCTACGGCGCGACGTCCGGCGAGATCTTCCTGCGCGGCCGCGTCGGTGAGCGCTTCTGCGTGCGCAACTCCGGTGCCACCGCGGTCGTCGAGGGCGTGGGTGACCACGGCCTCGAGTACATGACCGGAGGCACGGCCCTGGTCCTCGGGCCGACGGGACGCAACGTCGCCGCCGGCATGTCC
>DATITJ010000344.1:0-2268 GCA_035467935.1 Ornithinibacter sp. | reverse complement strand
CGTGCCCGGTGGGGTCCTCCTCGTCGCGACCGACATCGCCGCGTATGCCGCGCACGCCCGCACGCAGCTGGCCCACCACGGTCGGTGGGACGTCGTCGAGGGCTCGCGCCCGCCGTGGCGGCCCGACGACGGCTTCGAGGCGAAGGGGCTGCGGGCCGGGCGCACCGTCACCGAGCTGCGCTGCACCCTCCGCGACCCCTGACCGATCCCGAGCGGGCCTGGTCCACGGAGAACACTCCCTGCAGCGCGGGTTACCGCGCAGTAGTCGTTGCCGTGGCAGCGAGTCCTGCGCGGTGACCCCCGTCGCCGGGTCGCCACACGCCGCGCGTCGGGCGAATCCGCTTCCTTCGTCGGGGTAGCCGGATGTGAGTCGTCGGGGTAGCCGGATTTGAACCGGCGGCCTTCCGCTCCCAAAGCGGACGCGCTACCAACCTGCGCCATACCCCGCGGCTGTGCGGACCGGCATACGACATCGACGAGGTCGACGAACGATTTCGGATCACACGAGCGCGGCCACTAGGCTAGCGGTGCCCTCGGGGTGAGAGCTCACGAGGTGCGCGGGCGTAGCTCAATGGTAGAGCCCCAGTCTTCCAAACTGACTACGCGAGTTCGATTCTCGTCGCCCGCTCCAGCACGAAACCCATCAGCACCCTCAGTCCGGCGGTCGCCCCACCACGGTGCGGCCGCCGAGCAGCGTCCGCCGCCGCGCCGGGACGCGTTGCCACACGAGCTGCTGCAGCGCGAGGGTCGCCCACCCGGCCACGGCCATCCCGGAGAGGTTGAGCCCGAGCTGCATGAGACTGCCGGTCACCTCGTCCCAGGCAGCGAATGCCGTGCCGAGTGCGATGTTGGCGGCCGCCGGCACCGTCGTCACCGAGATGAAGACCCCCGAGAGCCCCCTCGTGCGCGCGGACGTCAGCGACAGCACCCCGGCGGCGGCGGCGATGACCGCCACGAGGAACGACCAGCGGTCGGGGGTGTAGATGAAGGCGGTGGCGGGCCGCTCGCCCACGATGTCGTCGTAGGTCACCCAGCCCAGGCCCCGTCCGGCGAGCCCGGCGAGGAACGTCACGAGGATGCCGACCGCGAACCCCATGACGAGCGTGCGCGTCGCGAGCGCCAGCAGGTTGGCCCGTCGACGCACGAGGGCCACCCCGATCGCGGCGATCGGCCCGAACTCCGGTCCCAGCACCATCGCCCCGATGACGAGGATCGAGGAGTCGAGGACGATCGCGACGCCGGCGATCAGCGTCGCGAGCACCATGAACGACAGGTAGGTCCAGTTGAGCTCGGAGTCGGCGTAGGCCCGGTTCCCCACCTGGGTCCACACGACGGCGTCGGTGCTGGCCCCGGGCGCGAGCCGTTCCGCCTCGAACGCCGGGTGCGACAGCCACGTCTCGACCGGTTCGACCCGGATCGCCCCCTCGCGGTGCACACCGAGCTCGCGCAGCGCGTCGATGACCGGGTTGGCGCCTTCGCGGGCGATGTCGGCGGTGACGACGTCGCCCGGCGGGATGACCGAGGCGCCCCGCACGACGCTGAGCCCGGTCACGGCGTCCGCGGTCGACAGCAGCTCCAGGACGTCGTCGGTGAGCCCCTCGGGCACGGAGAGCCTCAGCGACAGCACGGGCCCAGTGTGCCGGAGCGGCCCCGTCGCCGCTGGCGGACCCACCCCGCGGGCGACGGATGCCGGTCACGCGAGGGGCGTGACCGGCATCCGGTGTGGTGCGTGGAACGGCGCGGGTGTCAGGCCTTGGCGCCCGCGCGGAAGGCGAGCCACGCGTCGCTCATCCGCTCGACCTGGCCGGGCGTGAACTCGTTCATGCACGAGTCCTGCGTGTAGTCCATGAAGTTGCGGATCGGGTCCAGGCCGGGGGCCTTGCAGGTGTCGGCACCCTCCGGGCAGTCGAACTGCGGGACGGCCTCCTTGGGGGTGTCCGCGACGTAGTCACCGGACGCGCTGCAGCCGTGGGCGAAGGTGTGCTCGAGCATCATCCAGTGGCCGACCTCGTGGGTGAGGGTGTCGCCGAGGGCGTACTTGCCCGCGCTGCCGCCAGGCATCGACTCGTCGAGGATGACGACGCCGTCGATGTAGGCGCGGCCGTTGTTGTAGCCCTTCGGGAAGTAGGCCCAGCCGAGCAGGCCGCCGCCGATGTCGGCCGCGTAGATGTTGAGCGTGGTCGCGTCGCCCTCGTGCAGGGCCGTCTTCATCGCGCGCTCGGTCTTGCCGGGGGCGACGTTGGCCCAGGCCTCGTTGACGACGTAGTT
>DATITJ010000343.1:0-4097 GCA_035467935.1 Ornithinibacter sp. | reverse complement strand
ATCGGCAACCTCTTCGGCTTCGCCTCGGCCATCCTCGGCATGCGCCGCAGGGTGTGGGCGTGGCCGATCGGCATCGTCGGCAACCTGCTGCTCTTCGTCATCTTCGTGTCGGCGACCTTCGACGCCGACGCCCGCACCCCGCTGTTCGGCCAGGCCGGCCGCCAGGTCTTCTTCATCATGACCAGCCTCTACGGCTGGTGGCGGTGGCAGGAGCACAAGAAGGCCCGCATCGCCGCCGGTGCCCCGAACGACACCCCGGCGATCACCCCGCGCTGGGCCACGGCCACGGAGCGCATCGGCTACCTGCTCGCCTGGGTCGGCCTCGTGCTCGTCGCCCAGTGGGCCCTGGCCTCGATCGGTGCCGCCTGGCCCGCGCCCCGGGGGTACTTCTGGTGCGACGCGTGGATCCTCGTCGGCTCGATGACGGCGACCTACGCGATGGCCCGCGGCTGGAACGACTTCTGGCTCATGTGGATCGCCGTGGACCTCGTCGGGGTGCCGCTGCTGTGGCACAGCGGCTACTACCCGACCGCGGTCCTCTACGCCGTGTACGGCGGCCTCGTCCTCTACGGCTTCTTCGTCTGGCTCGAGGCGTCGCGCACCGAGGCGCCGGACCCCGTGGAGACGCGCGAGCTCGACCCGGTCGGCTGACCGGCATCCGACGGCACCCGCGAGCACCCGTACCCTTGACCCTCGTGAAGACGTTCGACGACCTGTATGCCGAGCTGGCCGAGAAGGCCCGCACCCGACCCGCCGGATCGGGCACCGTCACCGCCCTCGACGGCGGCGTCCACGCCATCGGCAAGAAGATCGTCGAGGAGGCCGCCGAGGTGTGGATGGCGGCCGAGCACGAGGGGACCGAGCGCACCGCCGAGGAGATCAGCCAGCTCCTCTACCACCTGCAGGTGCTCATGCTCGCCTGTGACATCTCGCCCGCCGACGTCTACACGCACCTCTGACCGGAGACCCCGCCCCATGCTGCGCATCGCCGTCCCCAACAAGGGCTCGCTGTCCGAGCCCGCCGCCGCCATGCTCCGCGAGGCGGGCTACCGCACCCGTCGCGACCCCAAGGAGCTCATCGTCACCGACGCGGAGAACGGCGTCGAGCTCTTCTACCTGCGCCCCCGCGACATCGCCGTCTACGTCGGCTCCGGCACCGTCGACTGCGGCGTGACCGGCCGCGACCTGCTCCTCGACTCCGGCTCCGCCGCGGTCGAGGTCATGGGCCTCGGCTTCGGTGCGTCGACCTTCCGGTATGCCGCGCGCCCCGGCACCGCGTCCTCCCTCGCCGACATCGGCGGCCACCGCGTCGCCACGAGCTACGAGGGCCTGGTCGAGAAGCACCTCGCCGACCACGGCGTGTCCGCGCAGGTCGTCCGCCTCGACGGCGCGGTCGAGACCGCGATCACCCTCGGCGTCGCCGACGTCATCGCCGACGTCGTCGAGACCGGTGCAACCCTGCGCTCGCAGGGTCTCGAGGTGTTCGGCGAGCCGATCCTGCGCAGCGAGGCCGTGCTCGTGCGCCGTGAGGGCAGCGAGGAGGCCGCCTCGGTGGAGGTGCTGCGTCGCCGCCTGCTCGGCGTCATCACCGCGCGCCACTACGTCATGCTCGACTACGACGTGCCGGCGACCCTCGTCGACGCCGCGTGCGCCATCACGCCGGGGCTGGAGTCGCCCACCGTGTCGCACCTGCAGAACCGCGACTGGTTCGCGGTGCGTGCGATGGTGCCCCGATCGAGCACCAACGCGGTGATGGACGAGCTCTACGACCTCGGGGCGCGCGCCATCCTCGTCACCGACATCACCGCCTGCCGCCTGTGAGCGACGCCGGGGGTCATCCGGGCGCGGTCGCGCCCGACGCGCCGTTCCGCCCGAGACGGGGCCGCGTCATGCCGCTCGTCATGGGCGGCGTCGCGCTCGCCGTGTGCGCAGGCGTGGCCCTCGGCATGGGCGCGTCGGGGTCCTGGACGGCCGGCGACCAGCTCACCCTCGTGGCGTTCGGCGCGGCCCTGGCGGCGTTCCTCTGGCGCTACGCGAGCATCCGCGCGGTGCCCGACCCCGACGGTCTGACGGTGCGCAACCTCGTCGTGACCCGCCGCGTCACGTGGGACGAGGTCGTCGAGGTCAACTTCCCCGAGGGCGCCCCCTGGGTGTCGCTGGAGCTCGCCGACGACGACGAGCTCGCGGTCATGGCCGTGCAGCGCGCCGACGGCGAGCTGGCCCGTCACGAGGCACGCCGCCTCGCCGGGCTCGTGGCCCGTCACCGCGCGCGGGGTTGAGTCACGGTCGACCTCGACCGGCCCGCGGGCCCGCGCGCGGCATGCGAGACGTCTCGCCGAGACCGAGCGGGGCGGCTGCGGGGTCAGGAGGCGGGTGAGCCGACCCGGGGGAGGTCGGCGTGCAGCCGCACCGACACCACCAGCTGCGGCACCGTGACGAGCGCCAGCAGACCCCACACGGGCGCGAAGCCGCCGCTCGCGTCCGCGACGAGGCCCATGGCCGCCGGGCCGAAGGCCGCGACGGTGTAGCTCACGAGGAACGCCATCGCGGTGAGCCGGGCGCTGTCGCGCGGGGTCACGGCATACCGCACGAGGAGCACGAGGCCGAGCGCGAACGCGGCGCCCTGACCCGTGCCGAGGAGCAGGGCCCACAGCCACGGCGCGGCATCCGGTGCCAGCCACACCCCGAGCACGCCGGCGCCGCCGAGCACCCCCGCCACGACGAGCAGGACGCGCGCGTCCGGCACCCGGTCGAGCAGCGTCGGTGCGAGGAGGCCCGAGAAGAGCTGGGCGCCGGTGAACACGGCCATGAGCAGGCCGGCGCCGCGGGCGGACCAGCCGTGCGACTCGTAGGTCGGCGCCAGCCACGCGAGCGCGGAGTAGAACTGCCACGACTGGCAGGTGAGGTAGGTCGCCACGAGCCAGGCCGTGAGGCTGCCCCACGGCAGGGCGTGCGTGACGTCGGCGGGGGTGTCCTCGGGGAGCGTGTGCCGGTGCACCGCGCGCGCCACGGGTGCCCACGCCACGATGCCGAGCGCGGCGAGCGGTGCCCACACGAGCAGGGAGCGCGACCAGCCACCGAGGGCGCTGGCGAGCGGCACGGCGGCCGCCGATGCGACCGCGGCGGCCCCCATCATCGCCCCCATCGTCAGGCCGGTGCCGAGCCCGGCACGGTGCGCGGGGAAGACCGCCTTGACGAGGCCGGGGAGCAGGGTGCCGGCGAGCGCGATGCCGGCGCCGGCGACCAGGGTGCCGGTGTAGAGCGACCACACGGCGCCCTCGCCCAGCCCGCGCACGGTGACCCCCACGAGCAGGAGCGCCACGCCACCGCCGACGGACAGGGCCGAGCCGATCCGTCGAGCCACCTGGTTGGCGACCGGCGCCAGCAGACCCATGCAGAGCACCGGCAGGGTGGTCAGCACCCCCATCCACGCGCTCGACAGGCCGACGTCCGCCCGGATCGTCTCCGCGAGGGGCGGCAGGCCGGCCATGAGGGTGCGCAGGTTCGCGGCGACGAGCACGATCGCGGCGACGACGGCCCAGAGCGGGGTGCCGCGCGAGGTGGTGGTGTCGGATGCCGGTGCCACCGCGGGCGCCGGGTCGTCGGGGTCGCGGGTGGTCACCGCCCCGAGCATGGCAGAGCGGTCGACGGTGGGTGGCGCTCAGGGAAGGTGCGACTCGGGCACGAGGAGCAGGGCCTCGTCGTCGTCGAGGCCGGCGACGACGAGCAGGTCGACGACCATCGAGCGCACCTGGCCGCGGATCATCTCGGCCGACAGTCCCGCGCCCGGGTCGACGCGGGCGGACAGACCGGCGACGCGCTCGAGCACCGCTCGGGCGGCGGACGGGGTGGCGTGCTCGTCGAGCACGCGGGCGAGGTCGTCGGCCGCGTCGGCGAGCGCGGCGACGAGGTCGACGTAGCGGTCGGGCACGACCTCCCGGCGCGCGACGGCCACCGACGCGCGGCGGGCCAGGACCCGCAGGTTGCGCACGCACCGGTCGAGCGGCACGACGAGGTCGGACCCGGCCTGCGCCATCGACGCGTGGCCGCGCAGCAGCGGCGACTGGCGCACGACGGCCACGCCCTCGGCCGCCGCG
>DATITJ010000342.1:0-4264 GCA_035467935.1 Ornithinibacter sp. | reverse complement strand
GGCTCCCCGGTCTACGTGCGCAAGGAGATCGTCCACAACAAGCACGTCGTCACGACGTTGCAGAAGCGTGGCGCGATCTTCGTCGACGAGACCGACGAGGTGCCCGAGGGTGCGACGGTCGTCTTCTCGGCGCACGGCGTCGCCCCGGTGGTCCACGAGGAGGCGCGGGCCCTGTCGCTGCGCACCATCGACGCCACGTGCCCGCTCGTCACCAAGGTGCACCGCGAGGCCGTGCGCTTCGCCGACGCCGACTACGACATCCTCCTCATCGGCCACGAGGGCCACGAGGAGGTCGTCGGCACCGCCGGTGAGGCGCCCGAGCACATCCAGCTCGTCGACGGGCCCGACGACGTCGACCAGGTCACCGTCCGCGACCCCGAGAAGGTCGTCTGGCTCTCGCAGACCACGCTGTCGGTCGACGAGACGATGGAGACCGTGCGGCGGTTGCGCGAGCGCTTCCCCAGCCTCCAGGACCCGCCGAGCGACGACATCTGCTACGCCACCCAGAACCGCCAGCTCGCCGTCAAGCAGATGGCCGCCGACTGCGACCTCATGCTCGTCATCGGGTCCCGCAACTCCTCGAACTCGGTGCGCCTCGTCGAGGTCGCGCTCGAGCACGGCACGACCGCGGGCCATCTCGTCGACTACGCCGACGAGATCGACGAGTCCTGGCTCGAGGGCGTCTCGACGGTGGGCGTGACGTCCGGCGCGTCGGTGCCCGAGATCCTCGTGCGCGAGGTGCTCGAGTTCCTCGCTGCCCGCGGCTTCGCCGACGTCGCCCCGGTCGTCGCCGCCGAGGAGTCGATCATGTTCTCGCTGCCCACCGAGATCCGCCGCGACCTCAAGGCCGCCGGCAAGTCCGACAAGATGCGGCACGACGCGAGCTTCGCCGAGGCCGGCTCCGCACTGCACTGACAGGTCGTGGGTCCGGATGGGTGAGGAGGATGCCGTGCACGCGCCGGTGACGCTCGCACAGGACCCGGCCGCCCTCGCCGTCGCCGGACGGCTGCTCCACGCGTTCAACACCGAGTACGACGAACCCACCCCGGGGGCCAAGGCCCTGGCCGGCCGGCTCGGCGAGCTCGTGCCCGACGGTGGCACCGAGGTCCTGATCGTGGGGGTGGCCGAGGGCGTGGCCGTGCTGCGCTTCCGCCCGTCGCTGTGGAGCACGGCCGAGGAGTGCTACCTCGCCGAGCTGTACGTCGTGCCGGAGCGGCGCGGCCACGGGCTGGGTCGGGCGTTGCTGCGGACGTGCGTCGACCGGGCCATCGTGCGGCGCTGCGACCTCATCGACCTCGCGACGAGCGAGGACGACGTCGCGGCCCGGCACCTCTACGAGGCGGAGGGCTTCCGGCGCACCGAGGGCGACGACGGGCCGCTCACGTTCCACTACGAGCACGAGCTCTGACTGGGCGTGGCCCCTGTGCACGTGGGCGCGGGGCCCCGCGATGCCCAGGGCGCACCGTGCCGCGCGTTCGGCATCGCTGGGAGCGAGGACCCGCGACGGCCGCATTCACGACTGGGTTGTACTCTACCTAGGGGCTAGGTAGAGTACGAGCGTGCCGAGCGCCCCCCGGATGACGAAGGCCACCCAGCTGGTGCTCCGCGCGCTCCTCGCCGACCCCGAAGAGGAGCTGTACGGCAGTGAGATCGCAGAGGCGGCCGGTCTGATGAGTGGCACGGTCCATCCGATCCTGGCTCGCCTCGAGGGGGCCGGCTGGGTGGAGTCACGGTGGGAGGACGTCGACCCCCAGGTCGCCGGCCGACCCGCTCGGCGGTACTACCGGCTGACCGGTGAAGGCGTCCGACACGCTACGGCCGAACTGGCCCGCGCCCTGCGGCCCCAACCCGGGCGACTCGCCCCACGTCCGGAGCCGGGCCTGCCATGACCGGGCCGGCCGCCACCCACGGCGTGACCCCCACGGCGCGTGTCCTGGTCGGCGCCGCCACGGCCACGCTGCCGTCCGGGGCGGTGCGCGAGCGCTACCGCCTCGAGCACCTCGGGGAGCTCAGCGCGCTCCCCGCCACCCATCAGGTCCGCTACGCCGTCGGAGCCCTCAGCACCTCGTGGGCGCTGCGACGTGCCCTGTCCATGGAGAAGGACATGACCACGACACCCACCCGACCGTCCAAGCCCCTGCTGTGCCGGCTGAACCTGCGCCACCGCTGGCACGCCGAGCACAACCCCATGGGCGAGTCCTACCGGCGGTGCCAGAAGTGCGGCAAGGACGACTTCGGCGACCCGCGCGGCGGGACGCCCAACCCCAAGCGCCCCGCCATGCCCTTCGGCTGACCCGCCAGGCCCGTCGGCTGACGGACGGGAGGCGCGGTGGCGACGCTCGTGCGCCGACGGCCACCGTCAGCCGGCGTC
Organism: Ornithinibacter sp.; assembly: GCA_035467935.1. Taxonomy (GTDB): domain Bacteria; phylum Actinomycetota; class Actinomycetes; order Actinomycetales; family Dermatophilaceae; genus Fodinibacter. Next base: position 1,893 of record DATITJ010000342.1, on the reverse strand, counting down.
GCGGATGCCGCGCCCGGGCCCTGGCTCGGGCAGGCCGAGGTCGAGCAGCAGGCTGGGACGGGAGTCCTCGGCCGTCGCCGCGTCGATGAGCTCCTGCGAGGTCAGGGGCCTCGGTGCCGTCTCCACCGGCGTGAGGACGGGCAGCTCGTCACCGACGAGGTCGAGGTCGTGCATCCGCCGGGCGGTCACCATGACGCGGGACTCCAGCGCCCCGACCATCGCGTTGTAGGCCTCCACGCTCGACTGCAGGCTGCGCCCGACCTTCGCGGTGTGCCCCCCCAGGGTGCCGAGCCGGCGGTGCAGGTCGCGGCCGAGGTCGAGCAGCTCCCGAGCGCTCGTGGACAGGGAGTCCTGCTGCCAGGTGAACGCCACCGTGCGCAGCAGCGCCATGAGCGACCCGGGCCCGACGAGCACCACGCGCTGGGCGAGCGCCCGGTCGTGGAGCGAGGGCCGGGCGGCCAGTGCGGCGCCGAGCATCGCGTCGCTGGGCACGAAACAGACGACCATCTCGGGGCCCTCGCGGAACGCCGACCAGTACTCCTTGGCGGCGAGCGCGGACACGTGCCGGGCGAGGCCGGCCGCGTGCTCGCCGAGCAGCACCGCCCGCTCGTCGTCGGGGAGGTCCTCGGCCTGCGCGTCGAGGAAGGCGTTCATCGGGGCCTTGGCGTCGACGACGAGCACCTTGCCGCCGGGCAGGCGCACGACGACGTCGGGCCGCACGCCGCGGTCGTGCGTGCTGACGGAGGTGACCTGCTCGTCGAAGTCGCAGCGCGGCAGCATCCCCGAGGCCTCGAGCACCCGGCGCAGCTGCACCTCGCCCCAGGCGCCCCGCACGGTCGACGAGCGCAGCGACCCGGCCAGCGACGCGGTCTGCCGACCCAGGTGCTGGGTCTCGCCCTCGACGCGCGAGAGCAGGGCCCGCAGCGAGCCGAACTGCTCCATGCGGTCGCGCTCGAGGGTGCCCACGTGGTGCTCGACCCGCACGAGGGCGTCCTTGAGCGGCGCCAGCAGGGCGGCGGTCTCCATGTCCTCGGCGAGGGAGGTCTCCAGGTCGAGGACCCGCTCGCGCAGCAGGTCGCGCTCGGCGACCACGGTGGCCGAGCGCGCGGCATACAGGAGACGGGCGAGCACCACCGCGACACCGACTCCGACGACCAGGCCCAGCAGGCCCCACACCCATCCGCTCATGACGCGGACTCTCGCACGTGCCACCGACAGCCCGGCGGACCTCGGCGGCGCGCGGCGAAACCGCCACCGCCCCTCGCGCGTTGGGACCGGCATGGAGCAGTGGGCGGCACCCGACGACACCGAGCTCGCGGCCCGCGCCCGCCGGCGGCTCGGTCGGCGCCACGACCGCTTCGTCGTCGCGGAGGTCGCGCGCGGCACGACGCGCACCGCGCAGGTCGGCCTCGACCCGGGGTCCGACGTCGAGATCGGGTCGGTGTCCAAGGGCCTGACGGGGATGCTGTTCGCCGACTCCCGCGAGCGCGGCGAGACCCACGACGGCACCCGGCTCGGCGACCTCCTCCCGCTCGCCGCCACCCCCGCCGCCGGGGTCACCCTCGGCGAGCTCGCCACCCACACCTCCGGACTGCCGCGCCTCGCCAGCGGCAGCGGGTCCCTGCGCGCCACGGTCGACCTGTGGCGGCACGGCACCAACCCCTACGGCGAGACGCTCGACGACCTCCTCGCGGCCGGCCGGTCGACCCCGCTCGGACGTCGACGGCCGCGTTACTCGAACATCGGCTGCATGCTCCTCGGCCACGCCCTCGCGGCGGCGGCGGGCACGACGTAGGCCGGCCTGCTCCGTGACCGGCTCACCGAGCCGCTCGCGATGGCCGCCACGACCGTGCCCGCGTCACCCGATGGCCTCGGGCCGCTGGCCGCGCAGGG
>DATITJ010000341.1:0-5417 GCA_035467935.1 Ornithinibacter sp. | reverse complement strand
CGGACCCTGGGACGTCGCCGAGATCGACGGCCGCGACGGTCGTCTCGACCTCGGCGCCCTGTGGATGCGCGGCGTGCCCGCCATGGAGCTGCGCCTCGAGGTCGACCAGCAGACGCAGGTCGTCAACGCCGCGACCGCCGTCATCGGCGACTCGGCCCTCCAGCTCCAGGCCTTCGCCGCACCTCGCACCGCCGGCCTCTGGGACGACATCCGCTCCGAGATCGCCGCCGCGGTCGAGCAGCAGGGGGGCACGGCCGAGGAGCACCACAGCGACCTCGGGTCCCAGCTGCGCACGCGGATGCCGTCCGCCGGCCCCGACGGTCGCACCGTCTTCGCGCCCGCCACCTTCCTCGGCGTCGACGGGCCGCGCTGGTTCCTGCGCGGCGTGCTGTCCGGCCGTGCCGCGATCGACGAGGCGGCCGCCGCACCGCTGCTCGAGGTGTTCCGCGCCGCGGTCGTCGTGCGCGGCACCGAGCCGATGGCGCCCCGCGAGCTCCTGCCCCTTTCCCTGCCGCGCGACCTCGACAGCGGAGCCGCGTCGACCGACGAGGACGCCGAGGACGCCGACGGTGATGAGGGCGACGACGAGCGCACCTCGCTCAACCCCTTCGAACGCGGGCCCGAGATCACCGAGGTGCGCTGATGGGCCTGCGCGAGAAGCTGCACGACCTGGCCAAGACGTCCGTCGAGCACCAGGCCGATGCGCTGCGCGAGCAGTCCGAGGACGCCGGCGGTGACGACCTCACCGCCCTGGCGCCACGGCATCCGGCCACGGTCTGTGGCACCGTGCGCACGGTGACCCTCCCGCCGCGCCGCAGCGTGCCCGCGCTCGTCGCCGAGGTCTGGGACGGCAACGGCTCGGTCAACCTCGTGTGGATCGGCCGCCGCAGCATCGCCGGCATCGAGCCCGGCGTCTTCGTGCGGGCTCGCGGCCGGGTCGCCGAGGTGCGAGGCGCCGCGACGATCTTCAACCCCTCCTACGAGATCGTGCCGAGAGCGTGAACCCGGGGCACGCCGGAGAGTCGACGGCCGTGGCCGCGCAGACCGTCGAGGCGCTGATCCGCCACCGGCTGTCCGCCGCCCTGGGTGGCTGGCGCGGGTCGATCGAGACGGCGCTGCCCACGGTCGTGTTCGTCGCGCTGTGGACCTGGCGCAAGGACGTCGCCCTCGCCGCCGGTGCGGCGCTGGGTGTGGCGCTCGTGCTCGCGGCCGTGCGACTGGCGCAGAAGTCGTCGGTGTCGCATGTCGTCGGCGCGGTGTTCGCCACGGCCATCGCGGCGTTCTTCGCCGTGCGGTCGGGGCGGGCCGAGGCCGCCTTCCTGCCCGGCATCCTCACGAACGCCGCCTTCCTCGTGGCGACGCTCGTGTCGATCGCGACTCGCTGGCCGGCCATCGGCTTCCTCGTCGGCGCGGGTGACCCCCGCGCGCAGGAGGACCCGTTCGCGTGGCGGCGTGACCGCGGGATGGTGCGCGTGTGCTCGCGCCTCACGTGGGTGCTCGTCGGCACGTACGCCGTGCGGCTGGCGATCATGGTGCCGCTCTACCTCGCCGCCGAGGTGGCCTGGCTGGGGGCGGCGAAGATCGCGCTGGGCTGGCCGTTGTGGGTGGCGTCGATCGCGCTCATGGGGTGGATGCTGCTGGCCGGGCACACGCCGCTGGAGCCGGGCGAGGGCCCGGGCGCGCAGGACGACCAGCGCGCCTGAGACCGAGGACCAGCGCGCCTGGGACCTCAGCGGTCGTCGTCGTCGGGGTCCTCGGTCTCGCGCTTGTGCCGCTGACCGGGGCTGAGGAGCGACTCGAGCTCGGCCTCCACGTCGGGGGTCGTCACGAAGAGCAGCTCGTCGAGCGGCTCGAGCGCGTCGTCGCGGCTCGGGGCGATGGGGTGTCCCCCGCGGATGATGCCGGTGAGCACCGTGTTCCCCGGGAACGGGACGTCGCCGACGCGGGCACCGGCATACGGGCTGCCGACCGGCAGGGTCATCTCGACCATCATCGCCTTGCCCTGCTGGAACTCGAAGATCCGCACGAGGTCACCGACGCTGACGGCCTCCTCGACGAGCGCCGTCATGAGGCGCGGCGTCGACACGGCGACGTCGACGCCCCAGGCCTCGTCGAACATCCACTCGTTCTTGGGGTTGTTGACCCGGGCGACGGTGCGCGGCACGCCGAACTCCGTCTTGGCGAGCAGCGACAGCACGAGGTTGGCCTTGTCGTCGCCGGTCGCGGCCACGACGACGTCGCAGTCGGCGAGACCGGCCTCGCTCAGCGCCTCGATCTCGCAGGCGTCGGCCTGCAGCCAGCTCGCGTCGGGCACCTTCTGCACCCGCTCGCCGTCCGCGTCACGGTCGACGAGCAGCACGTGGTGACCGTTGCGCAGCAGCTCCCGGGCGATGGACCGCCCGACGCTGCCGGCTCCGGCGATGACGACGCGCATGGGAGAAGCCTTTCGGGGGTCGGGGGTCGGGGGTCGGGGGTCGGGGGTCAGCGGTCAGCGGACCGGCGGGGCGGCGTCGAGGATGCGCTCCGCGGTCGCGAGGTCCTCGCGCGCGAGCGCGATGTGGAGGAGGTCGCCCTCCTGGTACACGGTGTCCGGCCCCGGGAGGAGCCCGTCACCGAGGCGGGTGAGGTAGGCGAGACGGCCGTGGACGGCGTGCTCGATCTCGCTGACCCGGCGACCGACCCACGCCCGGGACACCGGCATCTCGGCGATGACGACCTTGCCCGAGGGGTCGGTGAACTCGGGGACGTGGCCCTGGGGGAGGAGCCGGCGCAGCATCTGGTCGCTCGTCCACTTCACCGTGGCCACGGTGGGGATGCCGAGCCGCTGGTAGATCTCGGCGCGGCCCGGGTCGTAGATGCGCGCCACGACGTTCTCGACGCCGTACTTCTCGCGCGCGACGCGCGCGGCGAGGATGTTCGAGTTGTCACCGCTCGACACGGCAGCGAAGGCGTAGGCGTGGTCGATGCCCGCGGCGCGCAGGGTGTCGCGGTCGAACCCGAGCCCGGTGACGGTGTGGCCCTGGAAGGCCGTGCCGAGCCGGCGGAACGACGACTCGTCCTGGTCGATGACCGCGACCTCGTGGCCGGCCCGTTCGATGGAACGCGCGAGGGAGGCGCCGACGCGGCCGCAGCCCATGATGACGAAGTGCACGGGATCGACGCTACACCGCGGCACCTGGCCCGGTGATACCGTCGCGGAACCTGTGCGCGGGTGCCGATCCCGCGGCATACAGTGTCTGTCGTGCCATCCTCAGGGCGTGTCGTCAAGCGCGTGATCCTCGGCCGCGCGATGCGCAGCGACCGGCTCGGGGAGACCCTCCTGCCCAAGCGTCTGGCCCTGCCGGTCTTCGCGAGTGACGCTCTGTCGTCGGTGGCCTACGCCCCCGACGAGATCTTCCTGACCCTCGGCCTGGCCGGCGGCGCCCTCGCGCTCACCCACTCGTGGGAGATCGCCCTCGTGGTGGTCCTCGTCATGGCCGTCGTCATCATGAGCTACCGCCAGAACGTGCGGGCGTATCCCTCGGGCGGTGGCGACTACGAGGTCGCGAGCGTCAACCTCGGTCCCAAGGCCGGGCTCGGGGTCGCCAGCGCCCTCCTCGTCGACTACGTGCTGACCGTCGCCGTCTCCGTCTCCGCCGGGGTCCAGAACGCCGCCTCGGCCTTCGGTTTCGTCCGCGGGCACGAGGCACTGGTCGCCGTGGGCATCATCGCCGCGCTCACGGCGATGAACCTGCGTGGTGTCCGGGAGTCGGGCACGGCATTCGCCCTGCCGACCTACCTCTTCATGGTCACGGTCCTCGGGATGGCGCTCATCGGCGTCTACCGGCAGGCGACCGGTTCGCTGCCGGCCGCCGCGAGCGCGGACCTCGAGCTGCTGCCGGAGCCGGGCTACGAGGCCGTGTCGGGCATCGCCCTGGGGTTCCTCTTCCTGCGGGCGTTCTCCTCGGGGTGCGCGGCCCTCACCGGGGTCGAGGCCATCAGCAACGGCGTGCCGGCCTTCCGCAAGCCCAAGGGCCAGAACGCCGCGACGACCCTGCTGCTCATGGGGACCATCTCGATCACGATGCTCCTGTCGATGGTGGCGCTGGCGACGTGGACCGGCATCAAGTACGCCGACGACCCGGCGGTCCAGCTGGCCCGTGACGGCGTCCCGGTCGGCGAGACCTACGTGCAGGAGACGGTGATGGCCCAGGTGGCCGAGTCGGTCTTCTCGGGCTTCCACCCCGGCGTCGTGCTCGTCTCCCTCGTCACCGGGCTGATCCTCGTCCTCGCCGCGAACACCGCGTTCAACGGCTTCCCCGTGCTCGGCTCGATCCTCGCCCGCGACGGGTTCCTCCCGCGCCAGCTGCACACGCGCGGCGACCGGCTCGCCTTCTCCAACGGCATCATCATCCTCGCGGGGGCGGCGGCGCTCCTCGTCGTCGTCTACGACGCCAAGGTCACCAGCCTCATCCAGCTCTACATCGTCGGCGTCTTCGTCTCCTTCACGCTGAGCCAGATCGGCATGGTCCGGCACTGGAACCGCCACCTGCGGGTCGAGAAGGACCCCGTGGCCCGGGGCCGGATGGTGCGCAGCCGCGTCATCAACGCCGTGGGCGCCGCGATGTCGGGCACCGTCCTCGTCGTCGTGCTCCTCACGAAGTTCCTCCAGGGGGCCGGCTACGCGATCGCCGCCATGGTCGTGCTCTTCGTCGTGATGAACCGCATCCGCCGCCACTACGACCAGGTCCGCGACGAGCTCGCCGTGAGCGAGGGCGACACCAAGCAGCAGATGCTCCCGTCGCGGGTCCACGCGATCGTCCTCGTCGCCAAGGTCCACAAGCCGACGCTGCGGGCCCTCGCCTACGCCCGGGCGACGCGTCCCTCCATCCTCGAGGCGCTGACGGTCGACGTCGACCCCGAGGAGACCAGGGCGCTGCAGGCCGAGTGGGACCGTCGCGACATCCCCGTGCCGCTCAAGGCACTCGACAGCCCGTTCCGCGAGATCACCCGACCCGTCGTCGACTACGTCAAGTCGATCCGGTCGGGCAACCCGCGCGACCTCGTCGTCGTCTACGTCCCCGAGTACGTCGTCGGCCACTGGTGGGAGGCGATCCTGCACAACCAGAGCGCCCTGCGGCTGCGCACCCGCCTGCTCTTCACCCCCGGTGTCATGGTCTCCTCCGTCCCGTGGCAGCTCGCGTCGTCGCAGGGTGTCGAGGAGCGCATGGACGGCCCCGTCGCCGGCGACGTGCGCCGCGGCGAGGGCTGATGTCCGACGAGCACGGCGCGGGGATGGTCGTCGGCGACGTCGTCGAGGTCGACGTCACCGCGGTCGCCCACGGCGGTCACTGCATCGCCCGCCACGAGGGTCAGGTGCTGTTCGTCCGCCACACCATCCCCGGCGAGCGGGTGCGGGCGCACGTCACCGAGACCGG
>DATITJ010000340.1:0-2120 GCA_035467935.1 Ornithinibacter sp. | reverse complement strand
CGGTGCTGCTGGCCGGGGTGGGGTGTGCCGACCGGCCGGGCGACGCGGTCGGCTCCGCGGGGCCGGTCGGCGCCGGCGACGCGGATGCCGTGGCGGTCCCCGACGTGGTGGGGGTGGGATCGGTGCTCGTCTCGGCGAACGCGTTCGCCGAGGGGCCCGCCACGAGCGCCGCCGACACGAGCAAGGTCCCGCCACGGCGCAGCAGGGCGCCTCGGGTGGTGGTGGAGGTGGGCATCGGTGCCTCTCTGAGCGGTTCAGGACGAAAGGCCCGAACCACCGGGGAGACCCGGTCACTCGGGCTCCGTCCCGCGTTCCTCGACGGGTGAAGTGGAGCCGCTCGCACCTGCCGGGCATTCCGACTCGTCGCGACGGCGAGGTCGCGACCCACGGCTGCGGGACAGCGCCGGACTTGGACCGGCTTCCCCCGAACAGGTGCGTGTGGGTGCCGCCCCGGAGGGCGACGCCGCGACTCTACTCCTCCTTCGGAGGTGCTCGGTGCGCACGATCAGAACGGCGGCGGCTCCGGGTCACGACGACGAGCGGCGGGGAGGCTGCCCCGGTGTGGGCGGTGGTGGTCCGGCGGGTCGAGCACCTGGACTCGTGCCTGCGCAAGCACGTCCACGCGGTGTCGGCCATGGGGGTCGGGCCGCCCCCTCGCCCGTGTCGGTCGCGTGGCGCCGAGGTGCTCGAGGAGGAACTCGAGCGCGCTGTGCGGGCCGTCGGGCACGACGGTGCGGGCTCGGCTGGTCACGTCGGCGGCGATGGTGCCGGATCGGGGCGTGCCGGACTTGAATCCTCTGTCGTTGGCGTCGGGGAGGACGGTGGCGTGCAGCGCGTCGATGGGCAGGGTGTGGCGGACCCGGCCGGTGGGGTCGGTCCATGTGGTGATGCCGTCGGTGGCGAGCACGACTTGCCACCCGGGGCGTTGCTTGACGCGGTGGTGGCGCCGGCACAGGCAGATGAGGTTGGCGAGGGTGGTGGGGCCGGTGGGCCAGCTCCGCACGTGGTCGAGGTCGCAGAACACGGCCGCGACGGTGCAGCCGGGGAACCGGCACCGCCGGTCACGGGCCCGCACGCGCTGCGCCAGGCGTGGCGAGGGCCGATACCGGTCGGCCCCGAACGCGGCGGCCATTCGCCGCAGGACCGCCACGGGATCGCCGTGGTCAGCTGCGCCGACGGGCGTGCGCTCACCCGGGGTGACCGGGTCGAGGAGGGCACCGCTGACCGGGTGGCAGGGCGCCGTGGTCAGGCTGGTGCGCTCGGTGCTGCGCTGCTCGGCCACGGTCGTGGTGAGCCACTGGTGGGACACGAGCACCGGCTGGCCTGCGCACAGGCCGGTGACCTCCACCAGGTCGCCCTGCCCCACGGCGGGTGACACCCGGCCGGGCACGACCACCACGGTGTCGGACTGCTGCGGCCCGGACTGCCGCGGCCCGGGCTCCGGCTGCGGCCCGGACTGCAGCTGCGGCTGCGGCTCGGGTGCGGGGACCAGGGTGGCGGGGACGGTCAAGGTCACGACGGTCTCGATGGTGGCGTTGCCGGCGACGAGGTCGGTCAGGGCCTTGGCGCGGGCCCGCTCGATGGTGGCGCACACCTGCTCGGCGACGTACCGGTGGGCGAGCGCGTCGATCGCGGCCCACGCCTGCGCGGCCTCCTCGGAGGGGAAGGTGCCCTCCCACCGGTCCACGCCGGGCTCGTCGACCCAGCGCCGCAGCCGCGACTCGGCCCGGGCCCGCTGCGCCCGCTGCGCCAGCAGGTCGGGGCTGATCCGGGCCAGCGCGCGACGGCACCGGCGGCGCAGGTGCGCCGCGTCCTCGGACTGCAGATACCTGTCCAGGGCCGCCACCACCGTGGCGCGCACCTCGGGCGGGGCCTCCTCGAGCTCCTCGGCGACGACCCCCGCGCGGTACGCGTCGAGCCGGCCGGCGGCCATCGCCGCGTGCAGCCCACCCAGCCCGGTGTCGGTGACACTGCCGGCGGGGCCGTCGGCCGCGAGCCGCACCGCGGTGCGCACCCGCCCCTCGGCGTGCACCGCCGACACCGACAGCACCCCCGAGACGATGGCCGGCGCGTCCAGCGCCACGTGGCCCAAGGCCCGGTGGGTCTCCACCACGGTGCCG
>DATITJ010000339.1:0-5875 GCA_035467935.1 Ornithinibacter sp. | reverse complement strand
GGTGCTCTACCCCGACCTCTTCCCTCACCCGCTCGAGCCGCTCGACGTGGACGCCGGCCGGCTCGCCCTGCTCGGCGCCCGCGGCGTGGCCGCCGGCGCCGAGATGCGCGTCGAGCCGCTCTACCTCCGTCGACCCGACGCCCTGACGACCGCCCAGAGGGGTGCCACGTCGTGACCACCGCCGTGAACAGGTCAGCCCCCGCGACCCCCGTGCTCCGCGAGGCCCGCTGGACCGACGTCGGCGACCTCGCGGCCCTCGAGGGCGACCTCTTCCCCCACGACGCGTGGTCGGAGCCGACCTGGTGGGCCGAGCTCGCGGGGCGTCCCCGCCGCGACTACGTCGTGCTCGACGACGGGGCCGGGGTCGTGGCGTATGCCGGCCTCGACCACGGCGGCGAGGTCGCCGACGTGATGACGGTCGCCGTCGCACCGCGCGCGCGGGGCCTCGGGCTGGGGCGGCGCCTCCTCGACGAGCTGGAGTCGCGCGCGGCGGCCCGCGGTGCGGCATCCGTCATGCTCGAGGTGCGGGCGGACAACGCCGCCGCCCGCGCCCTCTACGAACGCGGTGGCTACGTCGTGGTGAGCACGCGTCGGCGCTACTACCAGCCGGGCGACGTCGATGCCCTGGTCATGCGGAAGACGTTGTCGCAGAGGGGAGCCGACGATGGCTGACGAGCCCTTGGTGCTCGGCATCGAGACGTCCTGCGACGAGACCGGCGTCGGGATCGTGCGCGGGGAGACGCTCCTCGTCGACGCGATCGCGAGCAGCGTCGACGAGCACGCCCGGTTCGGTGGGGTGGTGCCCGAGGTGGCCAGTCGCGCGCACCTCGAGGCGATGGTCCCCACGATCGAACGTGCCTGTGCCACAGCCGGAGTCCGCCTGCGCGACCTCGAGGCCGTCGCCGTGACGTCGGGTCCGGGCCTGGCGGGTGCCCTCATGGTCGGGGTCGCCTCGGCCAAGGCGCTCGCGCTCTCGCTGGGCGTGCCCCTCTACGGCGTCAACCACCTCGCGAGCCACGTGGCCGTCGACATCGTCGAGCACGGGCCGCTTCCCGAGCCCACGCTGGCGCTGCTCGTGTCGGGCGGCCACTCGTCGCTGCTGCTGGTCCCCGACGTCACGCACGACGTGCGCAGCCTGGGGTCGACGATCGACGACGCCGCGGGCGAGGCCTTCGACAAGGTGGCCCGGGTGCTCGGGCTCCCGTTCCCCGGCGGCCCGCACATCGACCGCGTGTCGCGCGACGGGCAGGTCGTCATCGACTTCCCGCGCGGCCTCACGACCGGGCGGGACATGGAGCGCCACCGCTTCGACTTCTCGTTCTCGGGGCTCAAGACCGCGGTCTCGCGGTGGGTACAGGCCCGTGAGGCGTCGGGGGAGCCGGTCCCGGTGGCCGACGTCGCCGCGAGCTTCCAGGAGGCCGTCACCGACGTGCTGACCCGCAAGGCGGTGCTGGCCTGCCGTGAGCACGGCGTCGGCCACCTCCAGATCGGTGGAGGTGTCGCCGCCAACACCCGCCTGCGCGCCCTGGCGCAGGAGCGGTGCGACGCGGCCGGCATCGAGCTGCGCGTGCCACGGCCGGGGCTGTGCACCGACAACGGCGCGATGGTCGCGGCGCTGGGCGCCCAGATGGTGCTCAAGGGGCGGGCGCCCTCGGACCTCTCGCTCCCGGCCGACTCCTCGATGCCCGTCACCGTCGTCCAGGCCTGACCCGCCCCGCGAAGAGGGTGGTCAGGATCCGGTGGTGGAGCAGGGCAGCAGGACCATCCGCTCCTTGAGGGTGAGCACGCGCTCGACCGAGGCGTCGACCTTCGCCGCGAACCCGGCATCCCGCTGGGTCTCGTCAGCGATGGCCGCGAGCATCTCGTCGGCGTCGGATGCCGCACCGGTGAGCACGATGTCGCCACCGGCCGCGATGTGCCGCACGGCCCGGTCGCCGGTGGGGACGGCGTCGAGCGCCTCGGCGTTGACGTCGTCGGTGATGACGACGCCGTCGTAGCCCATCTGCTCGCGCAGCAGCCCGGTGACGATGGTCTCGGAGAACATCGCGGGGTTGTCGTCGTCGAGCTTCGGGTAGCGGGCCGACGCCATCATGACGAGCCCTGCACCCGCCTCGATGCCGTCGGCGAACGGCTGGAGGAACGGGTCGTCCGCCGTCGCGACCTCGTCGGTGATGCCGGTCGAGGAGAAGTCGGTGTTGTTGCGGATGCGCCCGAGCCCCGGGAAGTGCTTGACGGTGCCCTCGATGCCGCCGTCGAGCATCCCCTCGAGGAACGCCGTCGCCGAGCGGGAGACGGCCTGCGGGGTCGAGCCGTACTGCCGGCCCCACCGGCCGATCGGCTGGTTGGCGGTGCCGATGTCCTTCGGCACGGTGTCGGTGACCGGCGCGAGGTTGACGTTGATGCCGGCCGCCTCGAGCTCCTCGGCCCACCGGGTCGCCTCGCGGGTCAGCTCGGCGGGCGCCATCTGCGCCTGGACCCTGGCGGACGGGGGTCGGGTGAACCCCTCGCCGCGGAGCTGGTGCACCTCGCCGCCCTCCTGGTCGGCGGCGATGAGCAGTCCGACGTCGCCGGTGGCCTGCGTCGACACGAGGTCCTGGAGGTGGGTCGAGGTGCGCGTCACCTTGTCGGCGCCGTCCCATCCCCCGAGGTAGATGACGTTGCCGACGTGGTCGTCGGTGACGAGCTCGTCGAGCGACTCGAGCGGGGCGTTGGTGTCGAAGCCGACCATGAGCAGCTGGCCCAGGCGCTGCTGCTCGGTGAGGCCCTCACGGGTGGAGGACACGCAGGCCGCGACGGGGTCCTGGGACGCCGTGGGGCTCGCCGACCGGGCCGAGGGGGTCCCGGCCGACGGCGCCGGGCCCGCGGGCGAGGACGCCGGGCCCGCGGGCGAGGACGCCGGGACCGCGGGCGAGGACGCCGGGACCGTCGGCGCCGCCGAGCAGCCGGCGACGGCGAGGGCCACCAGACCGGAGGTCGTGACGGCGATCCGGCGGCGGGTGCGGTGTCGGGTCGTGGGGGAGGTCACCGAACGACGGTACGGGATCGCCCCGGTCACCCCCGGACGCGGCACGCCATCGCGTCCGCCATGATCGACCCATGCCGGGCATCCCCGTGGTCCTCGACGTCGACACCGGTGTCGACGACGCCTGCGCCCTCCTCCTCGCCGCGCTCCACCCGGGCATCGAGCTGCGGGCGGTGACCTGCGTGGGCGGCAACGCCCCCCTCGCCGACGTGGTGCGCAACACCCTGGTCGTCCTCGAGGCCGCGGGGCGGGCCGACGTCCCCGTCGGTGTCGGCGCGGCGCGCCCGCTCCTCGAGGACCCCGTCGACGCCCGACACGTGCACGGCTCCGACGGCATGGCCGACCTCGGGATGCCGGAACCCACCCTGCGTCCCGACCCCCGAACGGCCCTGGACCTGCTGCGCGACACCATCGACGCCGCAGCGGCGGCCCACGAGCCGGTCACCGTGGTGCCGCTCGCCCCCATGACCAACCTCGCCCTGCTCGCCCGGGTGCACCCCGAGGCCTTCGGCCGGATCGGGCGCGTGGTCTTCATGGGCGGCGGCGTGGAGATCAGCAACGCCACCGCGGCAGCGGAGTTCAACGTCTTCCACGACCCGGAGGCCACCGCGATCGTCCTCGACGCGTGCGCCACCCACGACGTGCCGGTCACGATGTACGGCCTCGACGTGTTCTACGACCCGCTCGTCACCGACGTGCAGGTCGACGGCCTCCGGGAGGTCGACACCCCGGCCGCCCGACTGGCCGCCGGGCTCATCTCGTTCCACCACCGGCGGTTCGCCAGCGCCGGCGCGACGATCGGCGACGCCGGCGCGGTCGGCATCCTCCTCGAGCCGGATGCCGTGCGCACCGAGCGGCTCCCGGTGAGGGTCGAGCTCACCGGGTCGTGGACGCGCGGGCGCACCGTCGTGGACCGGCGCGGCTGGGGCGGCCACCTCGACCACGACCCGCACGGGCTGGCGCCGGCCCTGGTCGACGTGGCCCTCGAGATCGACGGGCCCCGGATCGCCGACCTCTGGGTGCGCACCGTGCGTGGGGAGGCGGGATGACCGGTCGGGTCCTCGTGCTCGGGTCGCTCAACGTCGACCTCGTGATCCGGGTGGAGCGCCACCCCCGCCCCGGTGAGACCGTGCTCGGCGACGGCCTCCGGCAGGTCGCCGGCGGCAAGGGCGCCAACCAGGCCGTCGCGGCGGCGGCCGCCGGTGGACGGGTCTCGATGGTCGGGTGCGTCGGCGACGACGCGGGCGGCACGGCATACCGCCGCCGGCTCGAGCGGCTGGGCATCGACGTCTCCGGGGTGCGCGTGTGCGAAGGCGCGCCCACCGGTCACGCGATCGTCACCGTCGCCGACGACGGCGAGAACTCCATCGTCGTCGTACCCGGCGCCAACGACCTGCTCGACGAGCGGGAGGTCGCGGCGGTCGACCGGCTCGGGGCGGGTGACGTGCTCCTCGTGCAGCTCGAGGTGCCCCGAAAGGTGGTGTGCGCCGCGGTGCGCCGCGCCGCCGGGCGTGGGGCTCGGGTCGTGCTCAACACCGCGCCGTATGCCGCGCTGCCCCCCGACGTCGTCGCGCTCGCCGACCCGGTGGTCGCCAACGAGCACGAGATGGCCGCCATCGCGGAGGCGGGTGCGGAGCCGCGCTCGTTGCTCGTGACGTTCGGGGCGAACGGCGCCGCGTGGGACGGGGTCACGGCACCGGCGCACGCCGTCGCGCCCGGGGACGTCGTCGACACGACCGGGGCGGGTGACGCGTTCTGCGGCGCGCTCTCGGCAGCCCTGGCCCGTGGGGCCGGGCGCGAGGAGGCGCTCGAGGCGGCCCTGGCCGCCGGGGCCGCGGCGGTCCGGCATCCGGGGGCCCAGCCCGACCCCACCCTCTGACCCGTCCCATCCTTCCCGCACGGAGCGGGCACCTTCGGGTCGGCACCACACCCGTCGGGGTGCGAACGTGAGGCTCCCGGGATCGGGCGGGAAAGGTGGGGGCCGGCTCAGGTGAGCTCGACGACGAGGACGACCTGCTGGCCGGCCACCCGGGTGAGGATGACCGTCGCCTGCGCGCCGTCGCCGGCCTTGCGCCCGATCCTCAGCTGTCGCCGCAGCTCGTCGTCGTCGAGGCGCACGCCGCGCTTCTTGATGGTCAGGCCGGTGACCCCGTGCCGGCGCAGCCACGCCCGCAGCGACTTCTCGCTGAACGGCATGGCCTCCTTGACGGCGTAGCGCTTGGCGAACGGCACGTCGACCTCCGCCTCGGACACGACGTAGCCCAGCCCCCGGTCGACCTCGCTGCCGAGCGTCGCAGCGGTCACCGCGCCGAGCAGCCCGGCCTGGGTGACCGCGCGGTCGGGCTCGTACAGCCACGGGCCGACGGCGCCGAGCGACTCCACGGTCGGGACCTGCGGTTCGGCCATCGTCTCGTCGACCTCGATGGGCGACCGGTCCGGGCCCAGGATGCGGGCGCTGCGGCCGGGGCGCTGCGCGAGCGGCCCCCACCAGACCGCGCACTCGAGCACGTCGCCGCCGTACGAGGTCCACTGCGCCTCGGTGCCCAGCGGGACGGCGTCGTGCGGCATCGAGGGCGACAGCTTGGCCCCGGTGGCCGGCACGGCGGTCGCGACCTGGAGCACGAACTCCCACGTCGGCCGGATCTCGTCGAGCCGGAAGACCCGCTTGATCCGGCCGTGCCGCCCGGTCCTGCCGGGCACCCGACGGGCCGGGTCGAGCCACACACCGACCCGGGCGCGCAGCGGGTCGCGCGGGGGCTCGAACTCCTCGGCCAGCCCTTCGCGGGCGCGCGAGTCCGGCCAGGGCCGCAGGTTGATGTCGGCGATCGCGGCGGTGACCGGGTCGATGTCCAC
>DATITJ010000338.1:0-2434 GCA_035467935.1 Ornithinibacter sp. | reverse complement strand
CGCCGAGGCCGAGCGCCTCGACGGTCTTCAGGGCGTCCTCGGGCGTCGTGTACAGCTGCTCGTTGATCTCGTTGGCGACACCGTCCTCCTCGCCACCGACGACGCCGATCTCGACCTCGAGGATGATGTTGGCGGCCGCGGCCAGGGCGAGGAGCTCCTGGGCGATCCGGAGGTTCTCGTCCAGCGGCACGGCCGAGCCGTCCCACATGTGGCTCTGGAAGAACGGCAGGCCGCCGGACCTGACCCGCTCGGTCGACGCCGCGATGAGCGGGCGCACGAAACCGTCGAGCTTGTCCTTGGGGCAGTGGTCGGTGTGGAGCGCGATGTTGACGGGGTAGTTCTTCGCGACCTCCGCGGCGTACGCCGCGAGGGCGAGGGAGCCCGTGACCATGTTCTTGACCGTCGACCCCGAGGCGTACTCGGCCCCACCGGTGGAGACCTGGATGATGCCGTCGGACCCGGCCTCGGCGAAGCCGCGGATCGCGGCGGTCACCGACTGGCTCGACGTGATGTTGATGGCGGGGTAGGCGAACGAGCCGCTCTTGGCTCGGTCGAGCATGTCGGCGTAGACCTCGGGCGTTGCGATGGGCACGGTGATCTCCTCGTGGCGTTCCATGTGGTGAGCCGGTACACGCCGATCCTTCCACGGATGCCGTCGGCTGACACGGGCGCGTCCGTACCTACCGGTAGGGGGCCGGCGGCGCCCGGTGGGGCCACACCCCGAGGACCGGCCCTCCTCCCCTACGGCACCTCGAGGACGAACGGCCGGGTCCCCTCGACGGGGAGCATCCCGAGCGCGACGAGGATCGGGCGGGATTCGGGCGAGGTGTCGACGCGGGCATACGGATAGCCCCGCGCGAGAGCGAGTTTCGCTCTGTGGCTCACCGTGGCCCGGTACAGCCCGCGGCGACGCCACTCGGGCAGTGTCGACCCACCCCACAGCCCGGCGAACTCCGTGTCCTCGGTGAGGCGGAGCACGGCATACGACACGACCCGTCCGGTCGAGACCTCCTCGACGACGGTGGCCGTCATGAGGTCGGGCCGGGAGCGCTGCTCGGTGCGCAGGGCGTCGTTGACCCACGAGGAGTCGGTGCCCCACACCGCGTCGACCATGACCCGCACGCGCTCCCAGTCCTCGTCGCTCTCGATGTCGCGCAGCGCCACGCCGTCGGGCAGGGCGACGTCGTGGACGAGGTCGGCGCACCGGCCGAGCAGCACGACCTCGTGGTCGTCGGGCACGAACCCGGCCCGCTCGAGCCGCTGCGGGAGGTCGGCCGGCTCGTCGTGCTCGTAGGTCTTCCACTCGACCCGCTGGCCGCGGCCGCCGAAGAACTCCACCTGCCGCACGATCCAGTGGTCAGGGTCGTCGCCGCGCCCTTCGGGGCACTCGACCATCGCGCCGTGGTCGCGCGGCTCCGGTGGATAGGTGCGGTGCACCGGGCCGTCCCGGTCGACGACGAAGCCGGGTGCGGCGTCGCGGTCGCGCAGGCGCACCTGCGCGTGGAAGAGGGCTCGCAGCTGGTCGGCGGTCATGCCCCCATTCCACGGCACGGCGAGGGGCCCGCGCACCACCTTTCGGAGCGTGCCGAAGGTCACTGGTGCCACGTACTCACGCGCGACGGCCGCTCGACGCGCCACGCTGGCGGCATGGACCTCGCCACCGTCCGCGACCTCGCCGCCGCGACGCCCGACTCGCGCAACCGCGTCGTCGACCTGCTGCGCGCCGCCGCGATCCTCGTCGTCGTGCTCGGCCACTGGCTCATCGCCGCCGTGACGGTGCGTGAGGGCGACCTCGTCATCGGCCACCTCCTCGAGCTCGCGCCGTGGACCCACCCCCTCACGTGGGTCTTCCAGGTGATGCCGGTGTTCTTCCTCGTCGGGGGGTACGCGAACGCCCTCTCGTGGCGGTCCGCGCGGCGCCGTGGCGAGACGTATGCCGGGTGGCTGCGGGCGCGCCTTCGTCGTCTCCTCACGCCCGTGGTGCCGCTCCTGCTCGTCTGGCTGGCCGCGGTATCCGTCGCCTTCGCCGCGGGCGTCCCCGCCAGCACCCTCCGGACGGCGTCCCAGGTGGCGCTCGTGCCGACGTGGTTCCTCGCGGCCTACGTCGTCGTGTGCGCCGTGGGCCCGGCGACCCTCTGGCTGTGGGAGCGCACCGGCTGGTGGTCGGTCGCCGGTGTCCTCGCGCTGGGTGGGCTCGTGGACCTCGTGAGCCTCGCGGACGACAACCTCGCCGTGGGCTTCGCGAACTACCTCGTGGTGTGGGCGAGTGTGCACCAGCTGGGCTACGCGTGGCTCGACGGTCGACTTGCCGGCACGGGGCGCCGGCTGGGGCTCGCCGCGGTCGGGCTGGGCGGCACGGCGGTGCTGGTGTGGGCCGGCCCCTATCCGGTGTCGATGATCGGGCTCGACGACGCCGTCGTGAACAACTCCTACC
>DATITJ010000337.1:0-2303 GCA_035467935.1 Ornithinibacter sp. | reverse complement strand
GCTGTGCACGACGACCTGGATGGCGGAGCTGGCGTTGCCGCCGAAGCTCTCGGTGGCCAGCTCACGCACGGCAACCGACTCCGAGCCGTCGGCCTGCCAGCCGGCCCCGGAGAGGTTGGCCTCGACCTTGGGCGCGAACGCGCCGAGGCCGACGATCAGGAGGATCCACACCCCGGCGGTCAGCCGTCGGTGGTGGGTCACCCACACCCCGAGTCGGCCGAGGGGTCCGGGGCGATAGCCCAGGCCGTCGGGATCGGGGTCGGGGGCGGGACGGGCAGCGTGGCGGCGGGTGGCCGTCGACGTCATGGCGGTACTTCCTGTTCGGGGTTTCGGGGGTTCGGGGTGTGCGGGACGAGGGTCAGACGAGGGCGGGCAGGGCCTTCGCGGTGGTGTAGCCCGCGACGATCAGGACGAGCCCGGTGAAGGCGGCCGAGAGTCGGCGGGTGTCGGCGTGAGCGGCGATCCGCGTGCCGACCACCGCTGCGACCGAGGCGGCCACGGTGAGGGCGATCACCGGACCCCAGTCCGGCAGGATGCCGCTGCCGGCTCGGACGAGCAGGGCGACGGCACTGGTCAGCGTGATCACGACCAGCGAGGTGCCGGCGGCGTACGCCATCGGCAGACTCAGCGCGACCAGGAGAGCCGGGACGACGAGGAAGCCGCCACCCACCCCCAGGAATCCGGTCAGCAGGCCGACCCCGGTCGCGGCGACGAGCACCTTGAGGGCGCGCGTGCACTGGCAGGCGAAGGTCGGGCTGAAGGTGATGATCGGGTCGTCGAGGACGGGGCGACCGGCATGTGTGCCGTCCGGGGTCGAGCGACGGCCGCGCCACTGGCGTACTGCGAGCAGCACGCCCACGGCGAGCATCAGCACGGCGAACGACGCGAGCAGCACCGGCTCCGGCACTGCCGCCGAGGCGCGTGCCCCGGCCACCGCGCCGCCGAGCGCGACGATGCCGAAGAAGACCCCGCGGGCGAGCATGACGTTGCCCGCGGCGTACGCCGTCAGTGCGCCGACCAGGGACGTGACCCCGACCACCACCAGCGAGCCCGTCGTGGCCTGGGCCGGGCTCTGCCCGAGGGCATAGACCAGCACCGGTACGGCCAGGATCGAGCCGCCGCCGCCGAGCGAACCCAGGCTGAGCCCGATGAGTGCGCCGGCGACGATCGCGACGAGAAGGGTCACGCCTCGGGCCCGACCAGGTGGAGGCCGACCTTCCTTGCGTTCTCGAAGTCGTCATCGACGGCGACGAGCGAGCGCCCGGCGGCATCCAGCATGGAGGCGGCGACCGAGGCGCGATAACCCGCGGCGCAGTGGATCCACACCTCACCCGCGGGCACGTCGGCGAGACGGTCCCACAGCTCGTGGATGGGGATGTTGACCGCTCCGTCGATGCGGGCCGCGTCGTACTCGTCGGCGCGCCGCACGTCCAGGACCACCACCTCGCGGTGGTGACGCACCTGGGCGAGGTCGGCGAAGGTCGCCGTCTCGAAGGAGCTCAGCTCGCGGTCGCTCCAGTCCTCCGGGCCACCGGTCGCGTGGGCAGCCGGACGTTCGATGCCGATCCGCACCAGTTCGCGCTGCGCCTCGGCGACGTCCTCGGCGGTCTTGCCGAGCAGGGTGACGGGGGTGCCCCACCTGATGAGCCAGCCGAGGTAGGTCGCGAAGCTGCCGTCGAGCCCGAAGTTCAGGGTGCCCGGCGCGTGCCCTGCCGCGAACGCGGTGCGATTGCGGAGGTCCACCACCCATTCGCCGGCCTCGATGCGCCGTCGCAGCTCGTCGGCGTTGGCGACGGCGGGGGGACTGAGGTCGGGCGCGGACGGGCCGTCGGCGTTGGCCGGGGCCATGTGGGCGTAGTAGGCCGGCCACGGACCGAGGCCGGCCAGCAGGTCGTCGACGTACGTCTGCTCGTCCTGGGTCAGGACCGGGTTGGACCGCTTCTCCTGGCCGATGGTCGATGACGTCGCCTCCGACTGGGTGGCCGAGCAGAAGGACCCGAAGCCGTGGGTCGGAAAGACCTCCGCGTCGTCGGGGAGCAGGTCTGCCAGCCGGTGGGCCGAGGCGTGCTGGTGACGCACGAGGTCGTGAGTGTGCTTGGGGCCGAGCAGGTCGGGGCGGCCGGTGGCGCCGAACAGCAGGGAGCCGCCTGAGAAGACGGCAATCGGCTCGTCGGCGTCGGCCAGAGAGTAGGAGAGGTGGGTGAACGTGTGGCCGGGGGTAGCCAGCGCGGTGACACGCATCCGATCACCCACCTCGACGACCTGTCCGTCCGCGACGGGGGTGCGGGTGAAGGACACGTCGT
>DATITJ010000336.1:0-1953 GCA_035467935.1 Ornithinibacter sp. | reverse complement strand
CCGCCTCGCGAACCCCCTGTCCGACGAGCAGCCGCTGATGCGCACCCGCCTCCTGGCGACGATGGTCGACGCCCTGCGCCGCAACGTCGCCCGCGGCACCCGTGACGTCGGCCTCTTCGAGCTCGGCCTCGTCGTCGCGCTCGAGGGCACCCAGGGCACTGCACCCACCGAGGACGTCGGCATCCGCCCGTCCGAGGAGACCCTCGCCGCCATCCGGGATGCCGTGCCGCCGCAGCCGCGCCACGTCGCCGTCCTCCTCGCGGGCGACCGCGAGCGGGCCGGCTGGTGGGGCGACGGCCGGCCGGTGGACGTCGCCGACGTCGTCGACCTCGCCCGCACGCTCGGCGAGGCACTCGGCGTGCCGCTCGACGCCGTCGCGGATGCCGTCGCACCGTTCCACCCGGGGCGCTGTGCGCGGGTCACGCTGGCCGACGGCTCCCCGGTCGGCCACGTCGGCGAGCTGCACCCGAAGGCGGTCGCGGCGCTCGGGCTGCCGGAGCGCACGGTCGGTGGCGAGCTCGACCTCGACGTGCTCACCGCGGCGGCCGAGGCGACCGTGCAGGCGAGCACGCTCCACACCTTCCCGATGGCGCAGAGCGACGTCGCGGTCGTCGTCGACGAGGCCGTGCCGGCGGATGCCGTGCAGCGCTCGCTGCGGGCCGGTGCCGGCGACCACCTCGAGGCCCTGACACTGTTCGACGTCTACCGCGGCGACCAGGTGGGCGAGGGGCGCAAGTCGCTCGCCTACCGGCTCACGTTCCGCGCTCCCGACCGCACCCTGACGACCGACGAGGTGAGCGCCCTGCGCGACACGGCGGTGGCTGCCGCCAGGGACGCCGTCGGGGCGGTGCAGCGGGCATGAGCACCCCGTCGGAGGTGCCCGTCGACGACGAGGGCGAGGTGGCGCCCGAACCCCTCGCGGAGGAGGGCCGCGGCGGCCACCTCGTCGCGGTCGTCACCGGGGCCAGCCGCGGCATCGGCCGGCACGTCGCGGACGCGCTGGAGGACGCCGGCTACGCCGTCGAGCGCGGCTCGAGCGCGGTCGCGCCGGTCACCGACCGGGCTGCCCTCACGGCGTGGGTCGACGAGGTCGTCGAGCGGCACGGCCGCATCGACGTGCTCGTCAACAACGCCGGGGTCATCGACGCCGAGGTCGACGTCTTCGCGTCGGACCCCGAGCAGTGGTGGTACACGCAGGAGGTCAACGTCCTCGGGCCCTACCTCATGACGTGGCTCGTCGCGCCGCACATGATCGCCGCCGGGGGCGGTCGGGTCGTCAACGTCAACAGTGGGGCGGCCCGTCGCCCGGCCGGCGACGCCAGCGCCTACAACGTCAGCAAGACCGCCCTGGCCCGGCTCACCGGGTCCACGCACCTCGCGGGGTGGGCGCGCGGCGTCCGGGCGTTCGACCTCATGCCGGGAGTCGTGCGCACCGACATGACCCGGGCCATGGACGCCCACGTCGGCCGCACCGAGTGGACCGACCCCGCCGAGGTCACCGACCTGGTGCTCGGCCTGGTCTCCGGCTCCCTCGACGCGTGGTCGGGGCGCTTCGTGCGGGCCGGCATCGACACGGTTCCCTCCCTGCGGGCGCGGGCCGAGGCCGGCCTCACCGACGACGAGCGCACGCTCGTCCTGGCCCTGGGGGAGGACGACCCCCTGGCCTGACCGGCCTCCCAGCTTCTCGCCCGATCCCGGCACCCTCACGTTCGCACCACTTCAGTGGTGGTGCGAACGTGAAGGTCCTGGCATGGGGCGGGAAAGTCGTCTCGGGGCGACGCGAGACCTGGGCGCATGGATTCACAAGGTCCGGTATGGTCATGCACATGATGCGGGTCGCAGTCGCCGGGGCGAGCGGGTATGCCGGGGGTGAGGTCGTGCGCCTCCTCCTCCAGCACCCCGAGCTGGAGGTCGGGGCCCTGACGGCCTCCTCGAAGGCCGGGCAGCCGCTCG
>DATITJ010000335.1:0-18567 GCA_035467935.1 Ornithinibacter sp. | reverse complement strand
AGCGACCGCGTGCCCGCCCGGGTGCCCTTGCCGCTGACGTCGACGAGCACGATCTCGAGCCGCTCCCCCGAGGGGCTGAGGTGCGCGACGACGAAGTCACCGGAGAACCGGCCCCCGTTGGCCGAGAGGATGCACGAGGTGGCAACCCACCCCTCGGGCAGCACCGGCACGCGGCCCACCTGGGCGATGCGGTCGCGCAGCTCGGCGAACATCCGGTCGGCCCCGAACCCGCGCGTCCCCACGAGCGACCGGGACCGTGCGGCGGAGGACACCAGCGCCATGACCGCGACGAAGGAGAGCACGACGAGGGCTGACCGGAAGAAGAGCAACCCGGACCTCGGCATCCAGGGCAGGAGGACGCCAAGGGTCAGGGCGAAGACGACGAGCAGGCGCCGGCCGGACAGGACGATGCCGGCCGCGACGACGACAGGGAAGAGCAGGGCGCTCGGAACGTCGAGGGGCCACAGGTTGGCCGCCGTGCCGAGGAGGACCACCGCGACGACGAACAGCACGGTGAAGACGCGGTCGGCGTTGCGGACGCTACCGATCCCGAACCACCGGGTGAGCACACGCGGGAACGCGGCGCCGGCCCTGGTCTCGGGGTCCGGCCGCTGCAGCGCATCGTTGGGCATGCTCACCACCTCGGGCTCGGTCGGCCGCGCACACCCTGGTGGTCGCGCATGTCCCCTGCCAAGATGTTGGAGCAGGTCACGGGCGGCGCCCCGCAGGCGCGCCGCACCGGGTGGGCCGCCGGCGCCCGGCTGGGTCAGGACGGGAGCGGGGGCAGGGTGCCGTCGGACTCGTACGCCGACACCATGTCGATGCGTCGCACGTGCCGCGGGTCGCCGCTGAACGTGGTGCCCAGGAACACCGCGACCATCGAGTGCGCCTGCTCGACGGTGGCCATGCGCGCGCCGATCGAGATGACCTGCGCGTCGTTGTGCTCGCGGGCCAGTCGGGCCAGGTCGTCGTCGTAGCAGAGGGCGGCCCGGATGCCGGCCACCTTGTTGGCGGCCATCTGCTCGCCGTTTCCGGAGCCACCGAGCACGACACCGAACGAGCCCGGGTCGGCGGCCACCGCCTCGGCCGCGCGCAGCACGAACACCGGGTAGTCGTCGACGGCGTCGTAGCCGTGCGGGCCGTGGTTGATGACCTCGTGGCCGTCGCCCTCGAGGAAGGAGACGAGGTCGACGAGCAGGTCGTATGCCGCGTGGTCGCCGCCGATGTGGACGCGCATCGCTCAGCCCTCCGTGTCGAAGACGGGCCCGAGGGTGCGCGAGCGCTTGAGCTCGTAGAAGCCCTCGGTGCCGGCCACCAGCAGGCAGCCGTCCCAGAGCCGACCGGCCGCCTCGCCCTTGGGAGCAGGGGTGACGACCGGCCCGAAGAAGGCGGTGTCCTCGATGGCGATGACGGGCGTGCCCACGTCGTCGCCGACGAGGTCCATCGCCCGCTGGTGGCTGGCCCGCAGCCGCACGTCGTGGTCGTCGCTGGTGGCGGCCCCGGCGAGCTCGGCCGGCAGACCGACCTCCTCCAGCGCGCCGGCGACCACGGCGTCGTAGTCGGTCTCGCCGCGGTGGTGGATGCGCTCGCCCATGGCGTCGTAGAGCGGCTTGACGACCTCGTCGCCGTGGGCCTCGGCGGCGGCGACGACGACGCGCACGGGGCCCCAGCCACGGTCCAGGGCCGCCCGGTGGTCCTCGGGGAGCTCGCGGCCCTCGTTGAGCACGGACAGGCTCATGACCGACCAGGTGACCTCGACGTCACGGACCTTCTCGACCTCGGTCATCCAGCGCGACGACAGCCACGCCCAGGGGCACAACGGGTCGAACCAGAACTCGGCCCGGGGGTCGGGCTCGGGGGCGGAAGGGGACTCGATCTCGGTGTGAACAGACACACCCCCATCCTGCCACCGAGCCCTCACGACTCCCGCGTCGGTGCGTGACAGGATGGTCCGACGCCCTCGACGGGTGCCCACCGGCGCCCTGCCCCGCACCGCCACGCAAGGAGACCCCGTGCCCGGCACGAACCTCACCCGTGAGGAGGCCGCCGCCCGCGCGGCCCTCGTCACCGTCAGCAGCCACGACGTCGACCTCGACGTCACGACCGGCCCCGAGACGTTCTCGACGCGCAGCACGATCCGCTTCACCTGCTCGAGCCCCGGCGCCGAGACCTTCGTCGACTTCGTCGGCGGCACCGTGGAGGGCATCACGGTCAACGGCACCGCGCTCGACCCGGCCACCCACCACGCCGACAGCCGCATCCGGCTCACCGGGCTCGCGGCCGACAACGAGGTCGTCATCACGGCCACCGGTCGCTACACCAACACCGGCGAGGGCCTGCACCGGTTCGTCGACCCGGTCGACGACGAGGTCTACCTCTACAGCCAGTTCGAGGTCCCCGACAGCCGCCGGATGTACCCCGTCTTCGAGCAGCCCGACCTCAAGGCCGCCTTCACCTTCACGGTGACCGCGCCGGCCCACTGGCAGGTCGTCTCCAACTCCCCCACCCCCGAGCCCGATCCGGCCGGCGAGGGCACGGCCACGTGGCGCTTCGCCCCGACACCGCCCATCTCGAGCTACATCACGGCCCTGGTGGCGGGCCCCTACGACGTCGTGCGCGACACCGTGGCGAGCCGTCGCGGCGAGGTGCCGCTCGGCATCCTCTGCCGCAGGTCGCTGACCCCCTACCTCGACGCCGACAACCTCTTCGACCTCACGAAGCGGGGCTTCGCGTTCTTCGAGGAGGAGTTCGACAGCGCCTACCCGTTCGAGAAGTACGACCAGATCTTCACGCCGGAGTACAACATGGGCGCGATGGAGAACGCCGGCTGCGTCACCATCAACGAGATCTACGTGTTCCGCTCCAAGGTGACCGAGTCCATGGTCGAGCGCCGCGCGCTCACCGTGCTGCACGAGCTGGCACACATGTGGTTCGGCAACCTCGTGACGATGCGCTGGTGGAACGACCTGTGGCTCAACGAGTCCTTCGCCGAGTGGGCGTCCACGACGTGCCAGGCCGAGGCGACGCGCTGGGTCGACGCGTGGACCACCTTCGGCACGCACGAGAAGGACTGGGCCTACCGCCAGGACCAGCTCTCCTCGACCCACCCGATCGTCGCCGAGATCCGCGACCTGCAGGACGTCGAGGTCAACTTCGACGGCATCACCTACGCCAAGGGCGCCTCGGTGCTCAAGCAGCTCGTCGCGTACGTCGGGCGCGAGCCGTTCCGCGACGGCCTGCGCGCCTACTTCGCCACGCACTCGTGGGGCAACACCACCCTCGACGACCTGCTCGTCGAGCTCGAGACCACCTCGGGTCGCGACCTGCGGTCGTGGTCCAGGCTCTGGCTCGAGACCGCCGGGGTCAGCACCCTGCGGCCGCTCGTCGAGGTCGACGACCGTGGCCTGATGTCGTCGGTGGCGATCGAGCAGACGTGCGCACCGGGCTACGAGACGATGCGCCCGCACCGCCTGGCCATCGGGCTGTATGCCGTGCGCGACGGCGCGCTGCACCGCACCGACCGCATCGAGGTCGATGTCACCAGCGCCCTCACCCCGGTGCCCCAGCTCGTCGGCCGGGAGCAGCCCGACCTGCTCCTCGTCAACGAGGACGACCTCACCTACGCCAAGATCCGTCTCGACGAGCGCTCGCTCGCGACGGCCCTGGCCCACCCGCGCGGGTTCGCCACCTCGCTCCCGCGAGCGCTGTTCCTCGCCTCGGCCTGGGACATGACGCGCGACGCCGAGATGGGCGCCCGCCGCTTCGTGGACCTCGTCCTGGCCACCCTGCCGGGTGAGTCCGACTCCACGCTCCTGCGCACGCTCCTCGCGCAGCTCCAGTCGGCCGTCCTGGCCTACACCGCACCCGAGCACCGCGAGGCCACCCGCGTGGCCACCCGCGACCGGCTCTGGGTGATCGCGGGCTCCTCCGCCCCGGGCAGCGACGCCCAGCTCCAGCTCGTCAGCGCGGCGTGCGCGCTGACCACGGCGGGTGACGACGCGGCCCACGTCCGTGCCCTGCTCGACGGCACCGAGGTGCTCGAGGGGCTGACCGTCGACTTCGAGATGCGCTGGACCCTGCTCACCGCGCTGGTCGCCGCGGGGGCCGCCGACGTCGACGAGATCGAGGCCGAGAAGGCCCGCGAGGACACCGCCACCGGGCGCGAGCGCGCCGCCCGGGCCCGGTCGGCCCGCCCCACGGCCGAGGCCAAGGAGGAGGCGTGGGCCGTCGCGGTCGAGGGCACCGGCCTGCCGAACGCCGTCATCGACGCGGTCGCGCACGGCTTCACCCGCGCGGGGACCCCGGGCGACCTGCTCCGTCCGTTCGTCGAGCGCTACCACGCGATGCTCGAGACCGTGGAGGAGCGCGGGTCGCACGCGCTCGTCGAGTCCGTGGTGCACGGCTTCTACCCCCGCCCGCTCGCCGACCGGGGCCTGCTCGAGGCGACGCAGGCCTGGCTCGACACCCACCCCGACGCGCCGGCGGCGCTGCGGCGGCTCGTGGGCGAGAACCGCGACCCGATCGCGCGCGCCCTCGCCGCCCAGGAGCGCGATGCCCGTGACTGAGCTCGACACGACCCCTCCCCTCCTCCCCGGGACGGACCTCCAGGCCATCACGCTCACGTGGGAGCACGCCGAGCAGTGGCTCGTCACCATCGGCCTGCGCATCCTCGTCACGGTCGTCATGGCCGTCGTCGTGCTCTGGATGCTGCGGCGGTTGATCACGCGGGTCGTCCTGACGATGACGTCGAAGTCCGCACAGCGCCTGGCCGAGTCCGGGCGGGCCGGACGGGTCCTCGCGACGGCCACCGGCCTGACGAGCGAGCGCCAGCGCCAGCGGGTCGAGACCGTGGGCTCGCTGCTGCGCAGCATCGTCACCTTCGTCGTGGTGACCCTGGCGATCCTCACCATCATGGCGCTGCTCGGCATCCCCCTCGGGCCCCTGCTGGCGTCAGCCGGTGTCGCCGGTGTCGCGATCGGTTTCGGCGCGCAGAGCCTCGTCAAGGACTTCCTGTCCGGCATCTTCATGATCCTCGAGGACCAGTACGGCGTCGGCGACGTCATCGACACCGGTGAGGCGATCGGCACCGTCGAGGAGGTGACGCTGCGGATCACGCGGCTGCGCGACGCGAGCGGCGTCACGTGGTACGTCCGCAACGGCGAGATCGTCCGCATCGGCAACCGGTCGCAGGGGTTCTCCACGGCCCTGGTCGACATGCCGGTGTCGTATGCCGAGAACGTCGACCGGGTGGTGGCGGTGATCCGCGAGACCGCCACGGCGATGGGCACCGACCCGGGCTGGGCCGACAAGCTCGTCGGGCAGCCCGAGGTGCTCGGTGTCGAGTCGATCACCGGCTCGACGATCGTGATCCGCACGGTGGCCCAGTGCGTGCCGGGCGAGAACTTCGCCGTGCAGCGCGAGCTGCGCGAGCGCATCAAGAACGCCCTCGACGCGGCCGGGGTCAAGGCTCCCCCGCTCAGCCCGTTCGTCGGCCCGGTCGGAGGTCCCCCGTGAGCCTCTACGACGCGGTCGGCGGGGCGCCGACCTTCGAGCGCCTCGTGCACGCCTTCTACGAGGGGGTCGCGGCCGACCCCGAGCTGCGCGCCCTCTACCCCGAGGAGGACCTCGGCCCGGCCGAGCGTCGCCTGCGGATGTTCCTCACGCAGTACTTCGGCGGGCCCAACACCTACAGCCAGGAGCGCGGGCACCCGCGGCTGCGGATGCGGCACGCCCCGTTCCCGGTGACGCTCGACATGCGGGACCGCTGGATGCGGCACATGCTCGCAGCGCTGGACACCCTCGAGATCGACGAGGCCCACGCCGAGCAGATGCGCGACTACTTCCTGCGCGCGGCGCACATGCTCGTCAACACCGACGAGGGGCACCCCCCGCTGCGTCCGGTCCCGGGGGCATGAGCCCGGCACGTCAGGCGTGTCGCGACGCGGCACGGCATACGGAAGCATGGCGGCCGTGACCCCGCCGACCGCCGAGCCCGTTGCCCTGACCACCCCCGGCCACGTCGTCCACGCGGCCGACTCCCCCGACGCACCCTGGTGGCGTGACGCCGTGATCTACCAGGTCTACCCGCGCTCGTGGGCCGACGCCGACGGCGACGGCATCGGCGACCTGCCCGGCATCACGGCGCGCCTGCCCTACCTGCGCGACCTCGGCGTGGATGCCGTGTGGTTCAGCCCGTTCTACGTCTCGCCGATGAACGACGCCGGCTACGACGTCACCGACTACCGCGACGTCGACCCCCGCTTCGGCTCCCTCGCCGACGCCGACACGATGATCGCGACCGCCCACGACCTCGGCCTGAAGGTGCTCGTCGACCTCGTGCCCAACCACACGAGCAGTGAGCACGAGTGGTTCGAGGCGGCCCTGGCCGCGGCCCCCGGCAGCCCCGAGCGCGACCGCTACGTCTTCCGCGACGGCAAGGGCCCGCACGGCGACGAGCCCCCCAACAACTGGCCGTCGGTGTTCGGCGGCCGCGGGTGGACCCGGGTCACCGAGGCCGACGGGATGCCCGGCCAGTGGTACCTCCACATCTTCGACTCCACCCAGCCCGACCTGAACTGGCACGACCCCGAGGTGCTCGAGGAGTTCCACGACGTCCTGCGGTTCTGGTGCGACCGCGGGGTCGACGGCTTCCGCGTCGACGTCGCCCACGGCCTGGTCAAGCGTGACGGCCTGCCCGACTGGGACGGCCCGGTCGGGATCTACGACGAGGTCGACGCCCACGGCCCGACCGGCGGGGGCCGCGACGCCCCGCAGGTGCGTTCGTCGGACGGCCTGGTCCTCGACCACGACGCCACCGGGGCCGCCCCCATGTGGGACCAGGACGGCGTGCACGAGATCTACCGAGGGTGGCGCCGGGTGCTCGACGCCTACGGCGCCCCCGACCGCATCCTGTGCGCCGAGGCCTGGGTGCAGCCCGAGTCGCGGCTGGCCAGGTACGTCCGCCACGACGAGATGCACCAGGCGTTCAACTTCGACTTCCTCAACGCGCACTGGGACGCCTCGGCGATCAGCAGGGTCATCGAGTCCTCCCTGCGCTCCAACGACGCCGTCGGCGCCCCGACGACGTGGGTGCTGTCCAACCACGACGTGGTGCGCCACGCCTCCAGGCTCGGCCTGGACCAGACCAGGCCCCGACCCAACGGCATCACCGCCGGCGACCCGCAGCCGGATGCCGTGCTCGGCCTGCGCCGGGCCCGCGCCGCGACCGCGCTCATGATGGCGCTGCCGGGCGGCGCCTACGTCTACCAGGGCGAGGAGCTCGGCCTGCCCGAGCACACGACGATGCCCGACGACCACCGCCAGGACCCGACCTTCCACCGCACCGAGGGCAGGGTCACCGGCCGCGACGGGTGCCGCGTGCCGATGCCGTGGGTCAAGGACGCGCCCAGCATGGGGTTCGGGCCGGGGACCACCCCGTGGCTGCCGCAGCCCGACGCCTATGCCGACCTGGCCGTCGACCAGCAGGACGGCGTCGACGGCTCCACCCTCGAGCTCTACCGCCGGCTGCTCGCCTACCGCCGCAAGCACCGAATCGGCCACGGCAGCCTCACGTGGGACCACCTCACGTCGGACTCCGTCATCGCGCTGCGCACCACCTCGGGTGACGGCGAGCGCACCGTCCTCGTCGTCGCGAACCTCGGGGAGTCGCCGGTGGCCCTGCCCGAGGGCGACGTGCTCGTCGCCTCGGGCCCGCTCACCGACGACGGCGCCGTCCCGACCGACACGACCGTCTGGCTCCGGCTGCCGGTGGCCTGAGCGATGCGTGCCTCGGACTTCCCGTACCTCGCCGACGCACCCCCCGTGGCACTGGCCCACCGGGGTGGCGCCGCCTACGGCCCGAACGTCGGCCTCGAGAACACCCTCGCGGCGTTCGGCCGGGCCGTCGAGATGGGCTACCGCTACGTCGAGACCGACGTGCACGCGACCCGTGACGGGCAGCTCGTCGCGTTCCACGACCGGGTCCTGGACCGGGTCTCCGACGGCGAGGGCGCCATCGCGTCCCTGCCCTACGACGCCGTCCGCGAGGCCCGGGTCGGGGGCAGCGAGCCGATCCCGCTGCTGGCCGAGCTGTTCGAGCGGTTCCCCGACGTGCGCGTCAACATCGACATCAAGTCCGACTCGGCCGTCGACGCGACGATCCGCGAGGTCCGGCGCCACGACGCGACCGAGCGCGTCTGCATCGGCTCGTTCTCGCAGCGCCGGCTGTGGGCGGTGCGCGGCGCGCTCGGGCCGCGGGTCGCGACGGCGGGCGGGCAGGTCGGCACCGCACTGCTCCGGTTCTCCCCCGACGCCCTGAGCCGGATGCTGCACACCCCGGCGCCGGTGCTCCAGATCCCGGCCCTGCACCGGGTGCGCGGCCGCACCATCACCCTCGTGACCCCCGGCCTCGTGCAGCGCGCCCACGCCCTGGGCAAGCACGTCCACGTGTGGTTCCACGCGTGGTCGCGCGAGGACGCGCCCGAGATGCACCGCCTCCTCGACCTCGGGGTCGACGGCATCGTCACCGACCACATCGACGTCCTGCGCGACGTGCTCGCCGAGCGCGGCCACCCCCTGACGCCCGTCCGCTGACGGGGCGCGCGGACCACCTGCCCGTACTACGGTTGAGCAGGTGACCGAGACGACGAGGGCCCGGGGTGACGGCCCCCTCAGCCGCACCTACCTCGAGGTCACGCTCGCCGTCCTGGCCCTCGTGACCATCGTCGCGTTCGAGTCGATGGCGGTCTCCACGGCCATGCCGGCGGTGGCCCGTGA
Organism: Ornithinibacter sp.; assembly: GCA_035467935.1. GTDB lineage: Bacteria > Actinomycetota > Actinomycetes > Actinomycetales > Dermatophilaceae > Fodinibacter. The sequence continues at coordinate 9,792 of DATITJ010000335.1, read as the reverse complement.
CCTCGACGCGGTGCGGTCCTACGGCTTCGCCTTCTCGGTGATGCTCACCGCCCAGCTGCTCGGCATCGTGCTCGCCGGCGTGTGGTCCGACCGCTCGGGTCCGCTGCCCGGCGCCGTGACCGGACAGGCGCTGCTCGCGGGCGGGTCGGCGATCTGCGGATCGGCCACGACGTTCCCGATGTTCCTCGTGGGCCGCGCCATGGCGGGCCTGGGCGGCGGCCTCCTGGTCGTGATGCTGTACGTCATCGCCGGGCGCGTCTACCCCGAGTCGGTCCGACCCCGGCTGTTCACGCTCGTCTCGGCCGCGTGGGTGCTCCCGTCACTGCTCGGCGCCCCGATCTCGGCGTTCCTCACGACCCACCTGTCGTGGCGGTGGGTCTTCTGGGGTGTCATCCCCCCGATCCTGCTCACGGTGGCCGCCCTGGCGCACGCCCGCCGCCGCGTCGGCGACTCGAGCCTCACGGCATCCGGGGGCTCGCGCGACCACGCCACGCACGTGCGCGCCGCCTGGGCCGGGCTCGGCATCGCGGTGGCCGCCGGGGCGCTGCAGTACGGCACGCACGAGCTGCGCCTCGAGTGGTCGCCCAGGACGACGGTCGCGGTCGCCGGCCTCGTGGGGGTCGTGCTCGTCGCGCCCCTGCTGGTGCCCGCCGGCACCTGGCTCATGCGCCGGGGGCTGCCGAGCGTGATGCTCGCGCGGGCGGTGTTCACCGGGTCGTTCTACGCCGGCGTCACCTACGTCCCCCTCTACCTCGTGGGACAGCGGGGGCTCAGCCTGCAGACCGCCGGCCTGTCGCTCGCCGTCGGCGCCGTGGGGTGGGCCGCGGGCGCCTGGTACCAGGGCCACGACACGCTCCACCTCCCCCGCCACCGGCTCATCGAGGTGGGCGGGGTGATGCTCGCGGCGGGGCTGCTCCTCGTCTCGGCCGTGGCGTGGCTCGACCTGCCGTGGTGGCTGACCCCGGTGGGGCTGGTGCTCATGGGCCTCGCGATGGGTCTCGGCGTCACGACGACGACCGTGCTCTCGCTCGAGCTCAGCCCGGTGGAGGAGCACGGAGAGGCGTCGTCGTCGCTCCAGCTCGCCGACGTGCTCGGCAGCGTGCTCGGCGTCGCCGCGGCCACCGCGCTCTTCGCCGCCCACCACGTGCCCGGGCAGGACGCGGCGCTGTTCGGCGCGATCTTCCTCGGCCTCGCGGTCGTCGGCGCGATCGCGGTCCCCTCGGGTCAGCGCATCAGGACGTGACCGCCGGGCGCGGACAGCCGCGTCCACCGGTTCGATCGCAGCACCTGCACCGGCTCGCCCGGGGCCAGGAAGCCCAGCGCGTATGCCGCGAACGCGCCACCCGCGCGGACGGCCGCGTCGGTGCCCGGCACGCCGTCGGCGACGAGCAGGTCGGGGTGGGGCCCCGCCGCCTCGCGCACGTCGCGGGCCCACACGCGGTCACGCACGAACCCGGCGGCCGCGCCCCGCTCGCGCACGGCATCCGTCACCTCCGCGAGCCCGTCGCGGGCCACGCGCGCGAGGAGGTCGCCGGGCAGGCTGCCGGCCGGCTCCCACGGGCCCCGAGGCGGGGTGACGGCCGCCCACGCGGCGAGCGCGCGGGTCGGCGGCAGCGGCAGGTCCGTGCCGCCGACGTGGTGGGCCGTGCGGTCGGTGACGGCGCCGAGCGGCACGACGGCGTCGACCTCGGCGGGCTCGGTCAGGGCGAAGGTGCGCAGCCCGAGCACGGTGCCCTCGGCGAGGATGCCGGACCCCTGCAGCACCCCGACCCACGCGGCGAGGACCCCGCCGGTGGCCTGCAGGCGCATCACGCCGTCGGCGTCGACGGCCCGGGCCCGCGAGGCGTAGCGGCCGAGGTCGGCGAGGGCGGCCGCGTCGACGAGGCGCAGCACGTCGCTCACTTCCCGGCCCACCGGAACGTCACGGCGTCGCCGGTGTGCACGGCGAGCTGCTCGCGGGCCTCGCGCGACAGGCGGCGCGGCCGTGCGGACGCGAAGTCGTAGAGCACCAACCCGGTCTCGGCGACGGCATATACCCGCTCCCCCACCGCGTCCGGGTCACGCACGACGTAGCCGAGGTCGAACCCGGCGCCGTGCGCACGCGTGACCCACATGTCGACCTCGACGGGCTCCGGTCGGTAGGTCAGGGGCGCGCGGTACTCGATGGCGTGGCGCGAGACGACGATGCCCTCGTCGAGCATGGTCGGGCGGTCGGGGAACCACTCGCGGAAGCCGATGACCCGGGCGTCCTCGAGGAGGCGGAGGTACTGCACGTTGTTGACGTGGCCGTAGGCGTCCATGTCGGACCACCGCAGGGGCACCTCGACGCGGTAGGGGCGGGACGCGTGGGGACCGGGCATGGCCCCATCCTCCCAGCCCCGTCGAGACCTAGGGTGGACGGATGCCGCTGCAGCCCTCGACGACCGCCCACCTCGACCGCGTGCTCGCCGGCGCCCAGCGCTCGGGCCGCCTGCCGTCCGTCGCCGCCGGCGTCGTGCGGGGCGGCGCCCTCGTGTGGAGCGGCGCCGTGGGCACGGTCGACGGGCGCGCCGGCGGGGTGGCCGCCGACGTCGACACGCAGTACCGGATGGGCTCCGTCACCAAGACGTTCGTCGCGGTGGCGGTGCTGCGGCTGCGTGACGCCGGGAGGCTCGACCTCGGCGACCGGTTCGGGGCGCACGTTCCGGGGTCGGCGCTGGACGACGTGAGCATCGAGCAGCTGCTCACCCACGCCGCAGGGGTCCAGGCCGAGACCGACGGCCCGTGGTGGGAGCGCACGCCCGGTGGCGACTGGGCGTCGCTGGCGGGCTCGCCGGTGGGTCAGCGGTTCCGTGCCGGTCGCCGGTTCCACTACTCCAACGTCGGGTACGCCGCGCTCGGCCGGCTGCTCGAGGTGCACCACGACGCGGGCTGGTTCGACGTCGTGCGCGACACCCTGCTCACTCCGCTGGGCATGACGCGCACGACGACCCGGCCGTCGGGGACCGCGGCGGCCGGGCTGGCCGTGCACCCGTTCGCCGACGTGCTGCTGCCCGAGCCCGAGCACGACGGCGGGGCCATGGCACCCGCGGGTCAGCTCTGGACCACGGTGACCGACCTCGCGCGATGGGCGACCTTCCTCGGGGGCGCGACGGCCGGGCTGCTGTCGGCCGGGACGCTCGCCGAGATGGTCGAGCCCCACCACGTCGTCGACGAGCCCGGCACGCCGTGGACCGGCGCGCACGGCCTCGGCTGGCAGCTGTGGAACGTCGACGGCGCACGGTTCGCGGGGCACGGCGGGTCCATGCCCGGCTTCCTCGCCGGGGTGCGGGTGCGACTGGATGCCGGTGCGCCCGCCGGTTCGGCGCCGGGTTCCGGGTCCACACCCGGTGGCGGCACGGCATCCGGCCCGGTGTGTGGAGCGGCGGGTGACGGCGTCGTGCTGCTCACCAACACCACGGCATCCCCCGCGACGCGGTCGGTCGTCGACGACCTGCTCGACGGGCTGGCCCGACACGAGCCGGCACCGGTGGAGCCGTGGTCGGCCTCCGGGGACGCCGCGCTGCTCGAGCTCGTCGGCACGTGGCACTGGGGTCCCACGACCGAGGTGGCCACGGTGGTGGGCGAGCACCTCGTCATCGGCGAGCCCGGGGCCGGTCGCGGGTCGCGCTTCCGTCGGGTCGGCGAGGACCTGTGGGAGGGCCTCGACGGCTACCACACCGGTGAGCCGCTGCGGGTGCTGCGCCGGGGGGACGGGTCGGTGTCGCACCTGGACCTCGCGTCGTTCCGGTTCACGCGCACCCCCTACGACCCCGACGCCGACGTGCCCGGCGGGGTCGACGAGGCCGGCTGGTCCTGACGCCTCGGCCGTCCACGAGGAGCGAGGCGCACCGGGCCCTCGAATGCCGTGGGCAGCGGTGTCCTTCCCCGCGCCGGCGGCATCCGGGCGTCGGCGGGGGGTCGTAGCCTTGTCGGGTCCGGTGCGTCGCGCGGACGTTCACCGACCAGGGGAGACGAGATGGCCGAGGTCGTGCTGTTCCACCACGTGCAGGGGCTCACCGCTGGGGTCCGCCGGTTCGCCGACGAGCTGCGCGCTCCGGGGCACACCGTGCACACCCCCGACTTCTTCGAGGGCGCGACGTTCGGGTCGATCGAGGAGGGCTTCGCCGCCGTCCGGGCCCGGGGGTCGGGCGCGCGGGACGCCTGGGCCGACGAGGTCGTCGCCGGTCTGCCCGCCGACGTCGTCTACGCCGGCATCTCGCTCGGGGTCATGTCCGCCCAGCGGCTGGCCCAGACGCGTGCCGGGGCGCGGGGTGCCGTGCTCCTCGAGGCGTGCGTGCCGCCGGGTGAGTTCGGTGACGGCTGGCCGGCGGGCGTGCCGGTGCAGGTGCACGGCATGGAGCACGACCCGTTCTTCGCCCTCGAGGGCGACGTCGACGTGGCACGGGACCTCGTCGCGACCGTCGACGACGGTGAGCTGTTCGTCTACCCGGGTGACGTCCACCTGTTCACCGACTCCTCGCTGCCGTCGTACGACGAGGCGGCGACGCGCCTGGTGGTCGAGCGCGTGCTCGGGCTCCTCGCCCGCGTCTGACCCACTGCGGTGTCGACCCGGCCGCGTCGACGTGCCGGACCCGCGCGCCCCCCGCGTGGTGACCGCCGGGACCGACGCTAGGATCGCCCGCGTCGGCACCCGGAGACACCATGACATCGCCACCACCGGTGCGTGCTCGGGCCGGCGCGACGCGCGAGGAGAGCCATGATCGTCGGTGTCACCACCACCCCCGACGGCGCCGTGGGCGGCGGCCTGGGACGGGCCCAGACCGTGGCGGTCGCCGATGTCCGTGACGGCGAGATCGCCGCATGGACGGAGGTCGCGGTCGGCTGGGGTGACCTGCACGGCACCGAGCCGGAGGGCACCCATCACGCCCGCATCGTCCGGTTCGTCCGCGAGCACGGCCTCGAGTGCGTGGTGACGAGCGGCCTCGGCGCCGGGATGCGCACCACGATGGCCAAGCTCGGGGTCGTCGTCCGCACGGATCTGGTCGGCGAGGCCCGCGCCGCGGCCCGCACGGCCGGTGAGGCCTCCACGCCCCGGTGACGCGGGGCGCGCCCGTCTCAGGCCGGGTCGCTCAGGGCACGCAGGGCTGCAGCGAGCCTCTCGCCGACCTCTTCGGCGATGACCTGCATCCCGGGGTCCTCGGTGACCTCGACCATCATCTGCGGGTCGATCATCTCGACGACGGTGCCGGCGTCGGTGCGTCGGATCACGACGTTGCAGGGCAGCAGCAACCCGATCGACGGGTCGACCTGCAACGACCGGTGGGCGAAGCCCGGGTTGCAGGCCCCGAGGATGAGGTACGGGTCGATCTCGACGCCGAGCTTGGTGCGCAGGGTCGCCTGCATGTCGACCTCGCTGATGACACCGAAGCCCTCCTCCGCCAGGGCCGCACGGACGTCGGTGACGGTGTCGTCGAAGGGGCGGTCGAGGGTGGCGGTCAGGCCGTAGGACATGGGGCTCTCCGGTTCTCGTGGGGGTGGGGTCGGGGGGAACCGGTCACAGGAACTGCGCCGGGTCGAACTCGTCGATGGGGATGATGCGCACGCGCGGCAGCTTCTCGTTGAAGGCGAGCACGTCGTACTCGAGGTCGAAGGTCTCCAGGCCCCGCTCGGCCAGCTGGACGAAGGCGTGGTTGCGGAACTCCACGAACCCGATGACGCCCACCCGCCGACCGTCGAGCAGGTCGCCCACCTGCTCGACGAAGTCGCCGTCGTTGCTGACGAGGAGCACGTCCGCGTCGCGGCGGCGCAGCTCGGCGAGGGTGCGCTGGATCGCGATGTCGACGACCTTCTCGCCCGGGGCGCCGGAGAGCGGGACCGGGCGGTAGCCGATGGCCAGCAGCGCCTGGACGAACGTCATCGGCAGATCGGTGTTCGCCGCGAGGAAGAACAGGCCGATGGCCTGCTGTCCCCACCGCTCCCGGGAGAACTGCAGCAGCCGCTCCCACCGGGGGCGCTCCTCGGGCCGGGGACGGCGTCCCAGGATGGAGGTGCCGAGCGTGGCGTCGATGTTCTCGCCGTCGACCAGGACGTACGTGGTGCGCGCTGCCTCGACCATGGCGTGAGACTACGCGCGCGGGACCACGTGCGCGTGAACGGACCCGCCCGGTCGTCCCCCTCCTCGTCTCGAGCCCACCGCACGGGCCGGCTCAGCGGCCGCCTGCCGCACGCGTCCTTCGCGGCCCGGGGTCGCCGCCGGCCCGGATCAGGGCTTGGCGGCCGTGAGCAGCACGACGGTGTCGGTCAGGGCGACCAGGCCGTGCCGCTCCTGGGGGATGACGACGTGACCACCCGTGTCGAGGTCGACCGAACCGTCCGACCAGGTGAGCCGCACCCGCCCCACCAGCACCTGGAGCGTCGCCTCACCCGGGCTCTCGTGGTCCGACAGGGTCGAGTCGGCGAGCAGCGCGATCGCGGTCTGGCGCAGCACGGTGCCGCTCCCACCGCACAGGGTGAGCGCGGCACGGTGGGCCGACTGGGCTCGCGCCTCGTCGAGCAGGGTGGCGCTGAGCTCGGGAAGTGCGGACGTGTCCATGGGTGGCCTCCGGGTGGTGACGGGGCGGCGGACCGGGGGGCCGGGCGCCGGGTCGGGATGTCGCGAGTGGGCCCGATCCTCCCACCCTCGGGTGGAGACCAGAGGCGTCCCGCCCTCGGGGCCGGCCGTCCCCCGGCCCGCCTGTGGACGACGGGGACGGCGCTGTCGGCCGCCCGGCATACGGTGGGGTGACCATGACGAACCCGACGGATGCCGTGACCGCTCCTCCCGCTCCCCCCGCCGCCACCGCCCCGAGCGCGCCGGCGCCCGCCCTCGTCGAGGCGGCCCGCACGGCCCTGCGACGGCTGGTCGGCCGCGACGACGCCGACTTCCGCGACGGCCAGCTCGAGGCGGTCTCGGCCCTCGTCGCCGACCGCTCGCGCGTGCTCGTCGTGCAGCGCACCGGGTGGGGCAAGTCGGCGGTCTACTTCGTGGCGACCGCCCTGCGTCGCGCCGAGGGCGCCGGACCGACCGTCATCATCAGCCCCCTGCTGGCGCTGATGCGCGACCAGATCGCGGCCGCCGAGCGCGCCGGCATCCACGCCGTGACGATGAACTCCGCCAACGCGCAGGACTGGGACCAGGTGCGTCGGGCACTGGCCGACGACACCGTCGACGTGCTGCTCGTCAGCCCCGAGCGGCTGAACAACCCGCGCTTCCGCGACGAGCAGCTGCCCGACCTCGCGCGCCGCTGCGGACTGCTCGTCGTCGACGAGGCGCACTGCGTCAGTGACTGGGGGCACGACTTCCGCCCCGACTACCGCCGCATCCGCGACCTCCTGGAGGGGCTGCCGGTCGACACCCCCGTGCTCGCGACGACCGCCACCGCCAACGCCCGCGTCGTCACCGACGTCGTCGAGCAGCTCGAGGTCGGCGGTCGGGCGGTGCTCACGGTGCGTGGTGGTCTGGCGCGCGACTCCCTGCGGCTCGGGGTGCTGCGCTCGATGTCGCCCGAGCAGCGCCTGGGCTGGCTCGTCAGCCACCTGGGCGAGCTGCCCGGCAGCGGCATCGTCTACACGCTCACCGTCTCGGCGGCCGAGGACGTCGCCGCGGCACTGTCGGATGCCGGGCTCACCGTCGCGTCCTACACCGGCCGCACCGACCCCGCCGACCGCGAGCGCCTCGAGGGCGCCCTGCGCCGCAACGAGGTCAAGGCGCTCGTGGCCACCTCGGCGCTGGGAATGGGCTTCGACAAGCCCGACCTCGGCTTCGTCGTGCACCTCGGCGCCCCCAGCTCGCCCGTCGCCTACTACCAGCAGGTGGGCCGAGCCGGCCGCGCCACCGAGCGCGCCGACGTGCTGCTCCTCCCCGGGCCGGAGGACAAGGACATCTGGTCCTACTTCGCGTCGGTGTCGATGCCCCGCGAGGAGCAGGCGGATGCCGTGCTCCGCGCCCTCGCCCAGGCGGGCCGACCGCTGTCGACGGCGGCGCTCGAGACGGCCGTCGACGTGCGCCGCACCCGGCTCGAGCTGCTCCTCAAGGTGCTCGACGTCGACGGCGCCGTGCAGCGCGTCTCCGGTGGCTGGGTCTCCACCGGCGTGCCGTGGACCTACGACGCGCAGCGCTACGCCCGGGTCGCCGCCGCCCGGCAGGCCGAGCAGAAGCTCATGGTCGACTACGAGCGCAGCGACGCGTGTCGCATGGCGTTCCTGCAGGAGTGCCTCGACGACGCGACCGCCGTGCCGTGCGGCCGCTGCGACGGGTGCGCCGGCCCGTGGTACGCCACCGACGTGCCCGACCAGGTCGTCGGCGCCGCCCGCGACCGGCTCGCCCGCGTCGGCATCGACCTCGACCCGCGCGTGCAGTGGCCCACGGGGATGGACCGGCTCGGCGTGCCGGTGAAGGGGAAGATCCCGCCCGGCGAGGCGCTGCTCCCGGGTCGCGCCCTCGCGCGGCTCTCCGACCTCGGGTGGGGCCAGCGCCTGCGCGAGGTGCTCCGCGAGGACGCGCCCGCATCGCCCGAGCTCCTGCGTGGCTGCATCCCGGTGCTCGCCGAGTGGGGCTGGGCGCAGCGACCGGTCGGGGTCGTCGCGATGCCGTCGCGCGCACGCCCCCGGCTCGTCGGCTCGCTCGCGGCGGGGCTCGCCGAGATCGGCCGGCTGCCGTTCCTCGGCACGCTCGGCCTGGCGCACGGTGGCCCCACCGGTGAGCCCGGCGGCAACAGCGCGTTCCGGCTGGCCGGGGTCTGGGAGCGGCTCGTCGTGGGACCCGAGCTCGCGGCGACACTCGCGGGGGTCGACGGCCCGGTGCTCCTCGTCGACGACCTCGTGTCGTCGCGGTGGAGCCTGACCGTCGCCGGCCGGGCGCTGCGGCTGGCCGGGGCACCCGGGGTGCTGCCGCTCGCCCTCGCCGTCGACGGCTGAGTCGGCCGGGCCCTCCCGGTGATCCGTGCGGCACACCCGTGGTCCGACGACCCGGTTGCGCGCCACCATGGAGGTGGAGGCAGTGATGTCCGCACGTGGCCTGACGTGGTGCGTGGTAGCAACCCTCGTCGTGGGGCTGGCCGCCTGTGGGACGTCCACACCCGACGACGGTGACCGCACCTCGGGTCCCGCCCCCACCTCGGCCTCCAGCACCAGCCGGACCCCCACCGCCGGCCCCGGGTCCGCGACCCCCACGGCCTCACCGTCGAGGGCCACGCCCGCACCGACCCGGACCCCGGTGCCGACGGCCTCCCCCACCCCGACGCAGCCGACGGTGCGACCCGTCCCCGAGGGCTGCGCCCTCACCGCCGAGTACCTCGGCCAGGACGTCGAGGTCGTGCCCACGACGTCGAGGATCGCGGTGCTGACGTTCGACGGCGGCGCGAGCAGCACGGGGGTGGCGTCGATCCTGTCGACGCTCTCCGCGAAGCACGCCGCGGCGACGTTCTTCCTCACCGGCGACTTCACCCGCGACCACCCGAGCGCCACGACGGCGATCAGCACGGCGTTTGCGGTGGGCAACCACTCCGACACGCATCCCGACCTCACGACGCTGTCGTCGACGGCCGTCGTCGACGAGATCCGCGAGGGTGCCGCGGCCATCCGGGCGGGCACCGGACGGCCCCCGGGCCCGTGGTTCCGTTTCCCCTACGGTGCGCGCGACGCCCGCACCATCGACCTGGTCAACGACGAGTGCGCCGTGGCGGTGCGCTGGACGGTCGACAGCCTCGGGTGGAAGGGCACGAGCGGGGGCATGACCACCGCGAAGGTCCGCGACCGGGTGCTCGCCGCGGC
>DATITJ010000334.1:0-3262 GCA_035467935.1 Ornithinibacter sp. | reverse complement strand
TCGTCGGCGACGACCTCGCGCGTGTAGGCGTCGATGACCCAGCGGATCTGGTCGTCGGACAGCTCATGGCGGTCCCGCTTGGTGGTGATGACGTCGACGGCGTCGAAGGCTTCGCTCATCGGGCCATCATGGCAGGGGGTGGGCCGGGTGCGTCACCTCTCCGGGGGCGCTGCCGGTGTCAGGGTCGGACGGGCGAGACGGCGTCGAGGGTCTCGCGGCCGAACGCCTGCGGCAGCACCTCGCGCATCGTGCGGACACCCTCCGGTGTCTGCACCAGCGTCTCCGGAGTTCCGTTCTCCCACAGCAGCTGTCGGCATCGACCGCACGCCATCAGCGCGTTGCCGTTCTTGTCCACGCAGGACACCGCGACGAGCAGCCCGCCACCCGTGGCGTGCAGCTGGGACACCATGCCGCACTCGGCGCACAGCGTGACGCCGTAGGCCGCGTTCTCGACGTTGCAGCCGGACACGATCCGGCCGTCGTCGACGAGCCCGGCGACGCCCACGGGGAAGCCGCTGTACGGCGCGTGGGCGAGGGTCGTCATCCGCACCGCCTCGGCGTGCAGGGCGTCCCAGTCGACGTCGGCCGTGGAGCGGCCGGCGTCGCTCATGCCGTCTCCAGGCTCGGGTCGGGGCGCCGGGTCACGCCACGCTGCAGCACGGCCACCGACGCGAGCAGGCGCGCGCCGAGGGTGATGGCGTCCTCGTCGACGATGAGGTCGCCCTGGTGCAGGTCGAAGGTGGGGCCACCGTGCGTGCGGGTGCCGAGCCGGGCCATCGCCCCGGTCGTGTGGGCGAGGTACCAGGAGAAGTCCTCGCCGCCCAGGGACTGCGACGTGGGCACCGGGTGCATGCCGCTCGCGAGCGAGGCGAGCCGGTAGGCCTCGATGCCGTCGACGGTGTTGACGACGGGCGGCACACCCTTGACGCGCTCGACCTTGGCCTGCACGCCGTAGGGCTCGACGACCGCGTGGACGATCTCCTCGAGCAGCGGGCCGACGGTGAGCCAGGCCTGCGCGTCGAGCATCCGCAACGTGCCCTGGCACTCCCCGGTGGACGGGATGACGTTGGGGGCCCGGCCGGCGCTGATCGTGCCCCACACCAGGGCGGCGCCGGCGCGGGGGTCGAGGCGACGGGACAGCACGGCCGGCACGTCGGTGACGACCTTGGCCAGGGCGAAGGTGAGGTCCTCGGTGAGCTGCGGGCGCGAGGTGTGCCCACCGCGGCCGTGGAGCGAGACGGCCACCTGGTCGCACGCCGCGGTCAGCGGGCCCTCGCGCAGGCCGACCTGACCGACGTCCAGGCTCGGGTCGCAGTGCACGGCGAAGACCGCGTCGACCCCGTCGATGGCGCCGGCCGTGATGGCGTCGTGCGCCCCGCCCGGCATGATCTCCTCGGCCGCCTGGAAGATGCCGCGCACCGCGATGCCGCGCTCGACCAGGGCCGACTCGCACCCCTTGAGCGCGAGCATGGCACCGACCAGAGCGGTGACGTGGACGTCGTGGCCGCAGGCGTGGCAGACGCCGGTCGTCGTCGAGGCGAAGTCGAGCCCGGTGCGCTCGCGCACCGGGAGGGCGTCCATGTCGGCACGCAGCGCGACGCGGTAGTCCGGGTCGCGGGCGCCGACCTCGGCGAGCAGGCCGGTGCCCGGGAGCAGGCGGACGGACACCCCGGAGGCGTCGAGGCGTTGGGCCACGGTCTGGGTCGTGCGCATCTCCTCGCGGGACAGCTCGGGATGGGCATGGAGGTCCCGCCGGATGTCCACGAGCTCGGCCGCGAGTGAGGAGATGCGCTCGCCGAGGGCGGCGAGGAGGGCATCGTCGTTCATCAGGACCTGACTCTACTCGGCGGAATGCCACCGGGTCCGCTTCCGGCATCGGCGGGTCGGATGCCGTGCGCCGTCCCGCTGGGTGTGCGGCGGCAGCACCGTTGCCCGGGGCGCCGGTTCACCTCCTCCGGGACGGCTTGCCAGGCGTAGCGTGGCGCGCATGGTGGACGCGATCACCGTGACCGGACTGCGCAAGTCCTTCGGCTCCACGACCGCTCTCGACGGCCTCGACCTCACCGTGCGGGAGGGGGAGGTGCACGGCTTCCTCGGACCGAACGGGTCGGGGAAGTCGACGACCATCCGCATCCTCCTGGGCCTGCTGCGCGCGGATGCCGGTGCCGCGACCGTGCTCGGCCGCGACCCGTGGCGCGACGCGACCGAGCTGCACCGGTCCCTCGCCTACGTGCCCGGCGACGTCGTGCTGTGGCCGACGCTGACCGGTGGCGAGGTCATCGACCTCCTCGGTCGGCTGCGCGGCGGCATCGACGAGGCGCGGCGGCGGCGGCTGGTGGAGCGCTTCGAGCTCGACGAGACCAAGAAGGGCAAGGCGTACTCCAAGGGGAACCGCCAGAAGGTCGCGCTGGTCGCCGCCCTCGCCAGTGACGTGCCCCTGCTCGTGCTCGACGAGCCGACGGCCGGGCTCGACCCGCTCATGGAGGAGGTGTTCCAGGCCGAGCTGGTCGCCCTGCGCGACGACGGCCGAACCACCCTCCTGTCCAGCCACATCCTCAGCGAGGTGGAGAAGGCGTGCGACCGGGTGAGCATCGTGCGCTCCGGACGGATCGTCGACACCGGCAGCCTCGCCGAGCTGCGCCACCTCACCCGCACGCGGGTGCACGCGGTGCTCGAGGAGCCGCCGTCGCTCGCCGAGGTCACCGGGTGGCCCGGCATCCACGACGTGCGGGTCGCCGACAACGACCTGCGCTGCTCGGTCGAGGCCGACCACCTCGGCGAGCTCGTCGCGGCCCTCGGGCGACGCGGCGTCGCGAGCCTGACCTGTCAGCCACCCACGCTCGAGGAGCTGTTCCTCGCGCGCTACCAGACGGCCGCGACGTGACCACCAGGCTCGCCGGCACCCCTGAGCTGCTGCGACTCGCGTGGCGGCGCGACCGGATCCTCGTGCCCGCCAGCGTCGTGGGCCTGGTCCTCCTGGCCGTGGGGTCGGCACAGGCCACCCTCGCGCTCTACCCCGACGACGAGTCCGCGGCCGCGGGCCTTGCCGGAATCCTCACGAACCCCTCCGTCATCGCGATGTACGGCCCGCTGGCCTCGCAGACCGCCGACGCGCTCGCCGTGTTCAAGACCGTGATGATGGGCGCCTTCCTCGTCGCCGTCCTCGGGTTCGTCGTGGTGCGCCGGCACACCCGCACGGAGGAGGACGAGGGCCGCCTCGAGCTGCTCGGGTCCGGCGTCGTCGGGCGCTGGTCGCCACTGG
>DATITJ010000333.1:0-2920 GCA_035467935.1 Ornithinibacter sp. | reverse complement strand
CGAGGGGGTCGCGGCGATAGCGACCGCACTCGTCGTGGCCCGTCCCCCGATCGCCCGGTAGGTCACTCCGGGGACGTCACCGGGTGCTGGCCCGTCCCCTGATCGACCGAGAGGTCACTTCGGGGACGTCAGCGGGAGCGGGGGCCGCCGACGCGGCGGTCGGTGCCGACGATGCGCTCCATCCGCTGCAGCTCGGCCACGTGACCGCACAGCGCCTCGCGGCCCGCGGGGGTGAGGACGACCGTCGTCACCTGCCGGCTGTCGCGCACCGTTCGGTCGAGACGGGTGTAGCCCCTGGCCGTCAGCGCCTTGAGGTGCTTGGACAGCGCCGAGTCGGACAGGCCCATCTCGTCGCGGACGGCCGCGAAGTCGGTGCCGGCCGAGGGGACCAGCAGCGCGCAGATGCGCAGCCGGTGCGGCTCGTGGATGACCTCGTCGAACACCGGGTAGGGCATGCGCGGCAGCATACGACGCGTTTTCCTCACCGGAAAGAAGTTCGACGCCCACCGCGCAGCGGCACCGGCGCCGTCCCGCGGGCCGGCGCGCTTCCGGCATCCGGCGCCCGCGGCTAGCGTGGCGCGGTGACCCCGCCGCGGACGGGGCCGTGACCGTGCTCGTCGACCCAGGAGGACCCGTGCCCCAGACCGTCAAGGGAGTCATCGCCCGCGCCAAGGGGGCCGACGTCGAGCTCGTGGACGTCGTCGTCCCCGACCCCGGTCCCGGCGAGGCCCTCGTCAGGATCGAGGCGTGCGGGGTGTGCCACACCGACCTGCACTACCGCGAGGGTGGCATCAACGACGAGTTCCCGTTCCTGCTCGGCCACGAGGCCGCGGGCACGGTCGAGGCCGTCGGCCAGGGCGTCACCGCGGTGGCCCCGGGCGACTTCGTCATCCTCAACTGGCGGGCCGTGTGCGGGCAGTGCCGCGCCTGCCTCAAGGGCAAGCCCTGGTACTGCTTCGCCACCCACACGGCGACCCAGAAGATGACGCTCACCGACGGCACCGAGCTGAGCCCGGCGCTGGGGATCGGGGCGTTCATCGAGAAGACCCTCGTCGCGGCGGGCCAGTGCACGAAGGTCGACCGCGACGCCGACGCGGCCGCGGTGGGCCTGCTCGGCTGCGGGGTGATGGCGGGCTTCGGCGCGGCCGTGAACACCGGTGGGGTCGGTCGCGGGGACTCCGTCGCCGTCATCGGGTGCGGCGGCGTCGGCAACGCCGCGATCGCCGGGGCGAGGGTCGCCGGCGCGACGACGATCATCGCCGTCGACCTCGACGCCCGAAAGCTCGAGGCCGCGAAGGGCTTCGGCGCCACCCACACCGTCGACTCCTCCACCGAGGACCCCGTCGAGGCGATCCGCGCGCTCACCGGCGGCCACGGCGCCGACGTCGTCGTCGAGGCGGTCGGGCGGCCCGAGACCTACGAGCAGGCCTTCTACGCCCGCGACCTCGCCGGCACCGTCGTGCTCGTCGGCGTGCCCACCCCTGACCAGCAGGTCACCCTGCCGATGATCGAGATCTTCGGCCGCGGCGGTGCCCTGAAGTCCAGCTGGTACGGCGACTGCCTGCCCTCGCGCGACTTCCCGATGCTCGTCGACCTCTACCGCCAGGGGCGCTTCGACCTCGACGCGTTCGTCACCGAGAAGATCGGCATCGGTGAGGTCGAGGCGGCGTTCGACAAGATGCGCGCCGGTGACGTGCTGCGCTCCGTCGTCGTCATGGAGGGCGGGAAGTGACGGCGGACGTCGGGATGCCGGTGCCGACCTCCCCGGGTGGGGTGCGCGTCGAGCGCCTCGTCACCTCGGGCACCTTCGAGCTCGACGGGGGCTCGTGGGAGGTCGACAACAACGTGTGGCTCGTCGGCGACGACCACGACGTGCTCGTCGTCGACGCCGCCCACGACGCGGCGGCGATCCTCGACGCGGTCGGCGACCGGCGGCTCGTCGGCGTGGTGTGCACCCACGCACACAACGACCACGTCAACGCGGTGGCCGAGGTGGTCGCGGCGACCGGTGCCACGGCATACCTCCATCCCGCCGATCGCGTGCTGTGGGACCAGACGCAGGCCGACCCTCCCGGGGCCGAGCTCGCCGACGGCCAGGTGCTCACCGTGGGGGACGTCGCCCTGACCGTCCTCCACACCCCGGGACACGCCCCGGGGGCGTGCTGCCTCCACGCGCCCGCCCTGGGCGTGCTGCTGTCCGGTGACACGCTCTTCAACGGCGGCCCCGGCGCGACCGGCCGGTCCTACTCGCACTTCCCGACGATCGTGGAGTCGATCCGCACCAGGCTGCTCGGGCTGCCCCCGCAGACCGTGGTGCTCACCGGCCACGGGGACGTGACGCCCATCGGCGCCGAGGCCCCGCACCTGCAGGAGTGGATCGCCCGCGGCCACTGACCGGCAAGGCCGTCGGGGCCGGAAGGGGCGGATGCCGCCGCCCTGGTCGGTGCGGATGCCCGCGCGATCGTGCGGAATCGGGGGTTGGCCCCTCGCGCCGGTAACCTTGCCCGGTGACCCTCAGGCTGTTCGACTCCCTCTCGCGCGAGCTGCGTGACTTCGTCCCCGTCGTGCCCGGCAAGGCGGGGATCTACATCTGTGGGCTCACGACGCAGGCGCCCCCGCACCTCGGCCACGTCCGCTTCGCCGTCGCGTTCGACGTGCTGCGTCGCTGGATGACCCGCGGCCACGGCCTCGACGTCACCCTCATCCGCAACGTCACCGACATCGACGACAAGATCCTCGTGAAGTCCGTCGAGTCCGGTGAGCCCTGGTATGCCGTGTCGTACCGGAACGAGACCGAGACCGCCGCGGCGCTCACCGCGCTCGGAGTGCTGTCCCCCACCTACGAGCCGCGCGCCACCGGTCACGTGCCCGAGATGGTCACGCTCATGCAGACCCTCGT
This sequence comes from Ornithinibacter sp., assembly GCA_035467935.1. Taxonomy (GTDB): domain Bacteria; phylum Actinomycetota; class Actinomycetes; order Actinomycetales; family Dermatophilaceae; genus Fodinibacter. Next base: position 21 of record DATITJ010000333.1, on the reverse strand, counting down.
CGAGCGCGGTCACGCGTACGC
>DATITJ010000332.1:0-1688 GCA_035467935.1 Ornithinibacter sp. | reverse complement strand
CTGGAGCTGGGCTCGCCGGCCCTCGCTGAGCGTGCTGTTGCTCTCCTGGAGGTACGCGAGCAGGGACTCGGCGACGGCATGGGCGAGGTCCTCCGCCTGGCCCGCCGTGGCGCCGGTCGCGGTGATCCGCAGGACCGACGGCGCCGGCACCTCCACGGTGAGGCGGTCGCGCACCTCGTCCGACGTCAGCTCCGTTTGCGAGGCCTGCACGGCAGGGTCGAGGACGTCCGAGCTCTTCGTGATGAGCACCTGGGTCTCGGCGTCGTAGCCACCGGCTCGTCCCGAGCCCGACTGGGCGGCGGAGGGGAGAAGGACCACGCTCGTGCTCGTGAACGCCGGGGGGGCGACGAGGAGCAGCGCGACCCCCGCTGCCGAGCCGAGGAGCGCGGCGACGGCGAGGAGGCGGCTGCGCCGCCGCAGGACCGCCCAGGTCGACCGGAGGTCGACGGCCTGTTCGCTCACGACTCCTCCCCGAGGTGGGTGCGGGAGGCCGGCGCCGCGGTCACCGCGTCGGGCAGCAGGTCGAGGGCGGTGCGCAGCTCGAGCGTCCCGGCGCACGAGCCCGCCCCCACGAGCGTCGTCGTGGGGACCCGCACGCCGAACCGGGGGGAGTGCCAGCCCAGCGGCGGGTCGCTCTCACCCCGGTGGGCGGACCACTCGAGGGCTGGGGGCAGCACGAGGCGCCCCTGCTGCACCTGACCGTCGCGCCCGGGCCACGACAGGTCGGCCACACCGTCCCGCAGCTCGGCCGTGACGTCCGGCCCGAGATGCCACGACAGCCGCACCCGGTGCTCCTGCGTGCCCGTGACCGTGTCGGTCACGGTGAGGCGACGGCCGGGGCCGTCGAGGTCCACCCGGCGGTCGTGGCGCAGGGCGGGGTCGAGACGGGCGTAGGCCGTGTGGTGTGCCGCCCACGTCTGCACCCCGTCGGGCCGCGTCACGACGCTGTCGACGACGGCATCCGCCCGTGTCCCCCAGAGGAAGGGCCCGGACTGCAGCGCCTGGTCGGCCCCGTCGACCTCGATGGTGTTGTGGGCCCGCGTGGACCGGAAGTAGTCGCGCCACTCCGGTTCGCCGTGGTAGCAGTACGTGCCCGGGTCGACGAGCAGCTCGACGCCGTCGTGGCGCACCTCCACCGACAGGGCGTCGGCGTGGGCGTGGGCGGCGATCGACAGGAACCCGTGCGGCCCAGAGTCGCAGCGGCACCAGATCTCCGGGCCCTGCCCGCGCGCCGTGCGGAGCAGGTGGATGCCGGCATCGGTGAAGCTGCGCGGCGGGGACAGCGGGCGCGGGATCCTGGCGCAGACGACGGAACCGGTCGACTCCACCGACCCCGCCGCCCAGAGCGACCGGATGAGGGTGCTGGCCACCCCGGGCCGGGTCGTGGGCCACCAGTCGCAGGCCCCCAGCGTGCCGGCCCCGCACGCGAGGAGCACCGCCCACGGGTCCTCGGCCGGGTCCTCGACGACGAGCGCCCGCCCCTCGTCACCGTCGCCCTGGCGCGGCGGGGCACCGGTGACGTCGAGCACCGCCGCCGCGGCGTCCAGGGAGCGTGCGAGCAGGTCGCGCGTGTCGGCCGCGAGCGGGTGGCCGGCCGCCGCCGCCTCCGTGAGGGCGAGCACCCCCCGCTCGGTGACGCCCCGGTGGTAGTCGCGGGCGAGCTCGCGGTTCACCCCGCTGGGAAAGGT
>DATITJ010000331.1:0-2463 GCA_035467935.1 Ornithinibacter sp. | reverse complement strand
CCGGTGGTCACGGGCGGCGGCGCGGCATCCGGGTGAACGGCGGACAGCCCGGCAGCACCGGCGGCACCGGCGCCGACCACCGCGCCCCCAGCGACCGCACCGGCCTCCACCGCCGCCGGACGGCTCGGCAGCGCGGCCGTGCGCTGCGTCGCCAGGCGCTGGGTCTGGGGGCGCACCCGCCGCACGTGGATGGCCTCGGTGACCGGCGCCCCGTGGGCGTAGCGCTCGAGGGCGGCGACGACCTCCTCGCGGTGCGGGCGGTCGGCGGGGTCGGGCGACAGCGCGGCGTAGAGCAGCGGCTCGATGCGGGGGTCGACGGCCACGAGGTCCGGCTCGCCGGCGGCCACCCGCGCCAGCACCGCGTGCATCGCCCCGGACCCGAAGGGCGGCACCCCGCTCGCCGCGAAGGCCGTGGTCGCGGCCCAGCCCCACCAGTCGGTGGCGGCGGTGACGTCGTCGCCACCGACCACCTCGGGCGCGAGGTAGCCGGGCGTGCCCATGACCAGACCGGTGCTCGTGAGGCGGACGTCGTCGGTGACGTGCGCGATGCCGAAGTCGATGAGCACGGGGTCGCCGTCGACGAGCAGCACGTTGGCGGGCTTGACGTCACGGTGCACGACACCGGCCGAGTGGATGACGTCGAGCGCCTCGGCCAGGCCCGACGCCACCCGGTGCAGCTCGGCCGGGGGCAGCGGCCCCCGCTCGGCCACGTGGTCGTCGAGCGAGGGCCCGGGCACGTAGCGCGTGACGATGTAGGGGTGCACGCCGTCGACGTCGGCGTCGATCACGGGGGCCACGAGCGGGCTGCGGATGCGACCGAGCGTCTCGACCTCACGGCGCAGGCGAGTGCGGGCGTCGGGGTCGTGCGCGACGTGCTGGCGCAGCACCTTGATCGCCACCGCCCGGCCGTGCGGGTCGAGCGCGAGGTGCACCACGCCCATGCCGCCCTCGCCGATCCGCTGCACCAGGCGGTAGGGGCCGAGGCGCGCGTGCTCGCGCGGCTGCTCGGCCTCCTCCTCGTCCGGCCCTGGGCCGTCGGCGATGGCGTCGGCGGTCATGGGCACCACGGTATGCCGTCTTGCTGGGTGGACGCTGGAACCCGGCGCCCGCGACACGGCGCCCCGGGGTGGGTCAGGACTGGATGTAGGTGCGCAGCTGGTCGCGCTCGGCCTGCAGGTCGTCGATACGGTTCTTCACGACGTCGCCGATGCTCACGATCGCGACGAGCTTGCCGTCGACGACCACCGGCACGTGCCGGAAGCGCCGCTCGGTCATGGCGGACTCGAGGTCGGCGAGGCTGTCCTCGGGCGCGCAGGTGTGCACCTCGGAGGTCATGATCTGCGAGACCGGCGCCTCGAGCAGGGCCGCGCCGTCGGTGCGCAGGTGGCGCACGATGTCGCGCTCACTGACGATGCCGTGCACCGTCTCGCCGTCGTCGCTCACCACCACGGCACCGATGCGGTGCTGCGAGAGCAGGTCCAGCAGCTCGACCACCGATGCGTCGGAGCGCACCGTGATGACGTCCCCACCCTTGCGCTTGACCACGTCCGAGATCCTCATGTCACGACGATAGGGGTGGGCCCGGTCTCGCGCCAGAGGTGCGGTCCGGATGGGGGACGGCCGCCAGGTCCGGATGCCGGGTCCGGATGCCGGTGGCGGTCAGCCGCGGTGGGGTGCCGCGCCGGTCGAGCCGCGCACGACGAGCTCGGGGCGGAAGACGTACTCGGCCCGGGGCGGGCCCTCGCCGCCGATCTCGTCGAGCAGCGCCCGCACGGCGGCGTCGCCCATGGCCTCGACCGCCTGGCGCACCGTGGTGAGGGGCGGGTCGGTGAAGGCCATGATCGTCGAGTCGTCGTAGCCGACCACCGACAGGTCGCGGGGCACGTGCAGCCCCATCGAGCGGGCCTGGCGGATCGCCCCGAGCGCCATCAGGTCCGAGCCGCAGATGACGGCCGTGGCACCGCGCGTGATGAGCCGCCCCGCGGCGGCCGCGCCCCCCTCGAGGCTGAACACGGTGTGGGTGATGAGCCGCTCGAGGTGCGCCGGGTCGACCCCGAGGTGCTCGCGCATCGCGGCCCGGAAGCCCTGGAGCTTGCGGATGACGGGGGTGTAGCGCTCCGGGCCGAGCGCCAGTCCGACCTCGGTGTGGCCGAGCTGCACGAGGTGGCTGACCGCGAGGTCCATCGACGCGACGTCGTCGTTGGACACGAAGGGCGCGTCGACGCTCTCGAGGGGCCCGTTGACCAGCACGATCGGGAGCCCGCGGTCGCGCAGCGCGCGGTAGCGGGCGGGGTCGGAGGTGGCGTCGGCGTGCTGGCCGGACAGGAAGATGATGCCCGAGACCCCCCGGTCGAGGAGCATCTGCACGTAGTCGTCCTCGTGCACGCCGCCCGGGGTCTGGGTGCACAGCACCGGCGTGAAGCCCTCCGCGGCGAGCGCGGTCTCGATGACCTGCGCGAACGC
>DATITJ010000330.1:0-1907 GCA_035467935.1 Ornithinibacter sp. | reverse complement strand
GGCCTGGGCCATGAGCATGCGGTCGTAGAGGGGTCGGGCGAACCGCTTCGAGAGCCAGGCGCGCTGGCCCAGCCGGTCGGTGAGGATGGTCCGCCTGCGCGCGTCGATGCCCTTGAGCACGATCACGGCGATGTGCGCGGCATCCACCTTGGCCTGGGTGATCAGGCGCATCCCGGCCTCCTGCATCGCGGCGTCCTTGCCGGCGAACGACTCGTGCAGGTTGGTGCGGAAGAACGCCGGGCAGACCACGGAGACGTCGATGCCCCACGGCGCCAGCTCGAACGACAGGGTCTCGCTGATCGCGACGACGCCGGCCTTGGTGGCGTTGTAGCTCGACATGCCGGGGCCGTGGACGAGGCCGGCGAGCGAGGCGACGTTGACGATGTGGCCGCTGCGCTGCTGCTTGAGCAGGGGCGTGAAGGTGTGGCAGCCGCGGGCCACGCCGAGCAGGTTGATGTCGACGACCCGCTCCCAGTCGGCCATCGCCTCGACGTCGATGCGCCCCCCCGTGGCGACGCCGGCGTTGTTGACGAGCAGGTCGAGGCCGCCCCACTCCTCGCGCACCCACGCGAGCGCGGCGTCCCAGTCGTGCAGCGAGCGCACGTCGAGGCGGCGGTAGGCCGCGGCACCCGGGATGCCCCCCGGCCGCTCGTCGGCGAGGTCGACGACGAGCACGGTGTCGCCGCGGTCGACCATGAGCCGGGTGAGGGCGAGGCCGAGGCCCGAGGCCCCTCCGGTGACGAGGACGCGACGGCTCATCGGGCGGTCTCGCGGGTCGACGTGGTGGCGGATGCCGTGGAGCCGGTGGTCGTGGACCCGGCCCCCGCGGCGGGTGCACCTGCAGCGGCCGCCGCGCGGGCGGCATACGGACGGAGCAGGTGACGGGCGACGACGCCGAGGTGCACCTCGTCGGGGCCGTCGGCCAGGCGCAGGCTGCGCGCGCCGGCGTAGGCCGCGGCGAGCGGGAAGTCCTCGCTCATGCCGCCACCGCCGTGCAGCTGGATCGCGAGGTCGATGACGTCGCACGCCATCTGCGGCACGGCGGCCTTGATCTCGGAGACCTCCGACTGGGCCCCCTCGATGCCGACGGTGTCGAGCCTCCACGCGGCGTGGAGCACGAGGAGGCGGGCCTGGTTGATGGCGATGCGGGCGCGGGCGAGGCGTTCGCGGTTGCCGCCGAGGTTGGCGATCGGCTTGCCGAAGGCGACGCGGCTGGTGGCGCGCTCGCAGGCGAGCTCGAGCGACTTCTCGGCGAGTCCGATGAGCCGCATGCAGTGGTGCACGCGCCCGGGGCCGAGGCGTCCCTGCGCGATCTCGAACGCGCGCCCCGGCCCGGCCAGGATGCTGTCCGCCGGCAGGCGCACGCCGCGCAGCGACACCTCGCCGTGCCCGAGCGGCTCGTCGTACTGCCCGAGCGCCGTGAGCATGCGCTCGACGGTCACTCCCGGGGCGTCGAGCGGCACGACGACCATGGAGTGTTGGCGGTGCCGGTGCCCCGCGGGGTCGGTGAGGCCCATGAAGATGCCGACCCGGCAGTCGGGGTGCCCGGCCCCGGTCGACCACCACTTGCGGCCGTCGAGCACGACGTCGTCTCCGTCGACGGTGGCCGTGGCCTGCATGGTGGTGGCGTCCGAGCTGGCGACTCCCGGCTCGGTCATGAGGAAGGTGCTGCGGACGCGGCCGTCGAGCAGCGGCTCGAGCCACCGCGCCTGCTGGTCGGGGGTGCCGTACCTGAGCAGCACCTCCATGTTCCCGGTGTCGGGCGCGTTGCAGTTGAAGACCAGCGGCGCGAGCGCGGAGCGGCCCATCTGCTCCGCGACCCCGGCGTAGTCGGTGTTGGTGAGGCCGGCCCCGCCGTCGGTGCCGAAGCGCGCGGCATACGCGTCGCCGTGGCCCGCCGGGAGGAA
>DATITJ010000329.1:0-1865 GCA_035467935.1 Ornithinibacter sp. | reverse complement strand
CGACGTCGACACCGTCTGGGACCGCGTCGTCGACGGCGACGTGCGCTACCGCGCGGTCATCGACACGCGCACCCTGACCGCCGGCTGACGACGTGACCGAAGGGGCCGCACCGGATGCCGGTGCGGCGCCTTCGTCGTCCTCCCGGCGGGGACTCAGTCCAGGCGCACCCGTTCGCCGTAGCGCGGCACGACAGCGCACCAGCCGAGCTCGTCGACGGCGCGGTCGGCCAGCGCCTGCGCGGCCAGCGGCTCCCCGTGCACGACGTAGAGCGTGCGTGGCGCCGGATCGCAGCGGCCGAGCCACTCGAGCAGCTCGTCGGCATCGGCGTGCACCGAGAACTCCGTGTCGTCCACGACCTCCGCGCGGACCGGCACGTAGCGGCCATGGACCTTGACCTGCCGGGCGCCCTCCACGAGGTCACGACCCCGCGTGCCCACCGCCTGGTAGCCCACGAGCACGACGCAGTTGCGGGGGTCCCCGAGCTGGTGGGCCAGGTGGTGGACGACGCGGCCGCCGGTGGCCATCCCTGACGCCGAGATCACGACGCACGGGTGCCGGGGTCGGTTCAGGGCCTCCGACTCGCTCGCCGACCTGGAGATGCGCAGGTCCGGCACCCCGAAGGTGTGGGTGTCCCACCCCGCCGGGAGCAGCGCGGGGTCGACGTCGGCCAGCGCGCGGCGGTAGACGTCGAGGGCCTTGAGCGCCATGGGGCTGTCGACGTGCTCGGGGACGGTCGGCACCACTCCCTGCGCCATGAGCTGCCCGACGCGCAGCAGCACGATCTCGGTGCGGTCGATGGCGAACGCCGGGATCAGCACCGAGCCCCCGCGTGCCACCGTACGGCGGATGGCGTCGGCGAGGACGTCCTGGGCGGGATCGGCGGGCTCGGGCCGGTGGGTGCGGTCGCCGTAGGTCGACTCCACGACGACGACGTCGGCCGGTGGGGGGTTCTCCCGGCGGGGCACCAGCGGGTGGCTCGGCCGGCCGAGGTCCCCGCTGAACAGCACCCGCGAGCCGTCGGCGTCGACGAGGACGCTGCAGGCGCCGAGGATGTGCCCGGCCGACTGCAGCCGGACCGTGACGTCGTCGGTCAGGGGCACCTCGTCGTGCAGGGGGACCCGGTGCAGCAGGGGCAGGGTGCGCTCGACGTCGGTGGCGTCGTAGAGGGGCAGGGCCTTGGCGTGCCTCGAGTAGCCGGCCTCGTTCGCGTAGGCGGCGTCCTCCTCCTGGAGGTGGGCGCTGTCGCGCAGCACGATGGCGGTCAGCTCGGCCGTCTCCGCGGTGCACAGCACCGGAGCGTCGAGCCCGTCGCGCACGAGCCGGGGGAGGTAGCCGCAGTGGTCGAGGTGGGCGTGCGTGAGCACCACGCCGTCGAGGGTCCGTGGGTCGACGGGAAAGTCCTCCCAGTTGCGCCGACGCTCCTCGCGCAGGCCCTGGTAGAGGCCGGCGTCGACGAGCACCCTCGAGGCCGCGGTCTCGACGAGGAAGCGGCTCCCGGTCACCGTGCCGGCGGCCCCCCAGAAGGTCAGCGTGGGGCTGGTCACGCTGACGATTCTCGTCGTCCTCGGCCGGGGTGGACAGGGGCGCGGGCCGCCTCGTCGATCACACCATTGGAGTCGTCGTCCCACCCACCCGGTGCGCCCCTCACGTCGCCGGACCGACGGCGAGGGCCGCACCGGTGTCCGGTGCGGCCCTCGCCCAAGTGGTGCAGAGGTCAGCTCGTGGTGTCGCCCGCGGGGTCTCCGCCGCGCGTGCGCCGACGGTTGCGGTTGCGCCGGGGGCGGTCGGCGCCCTCGGCGGGTGCGTCGCCGTCCCGGGATGCCGGTCGCGATGAGTCGCTGCGTCCCTCGCCACCGCGGGGGCC
>DATITJ010000328.1:0-1898 GCA_035467935.1 Ornithinibacter sp. | reverse complement strand
GGTGCCGACGGCGTTGGCCGGCGACACGGCGCGCTGGTTCCAGCCGGACTCCTGGTAGGCGATGGCCAGGGCGAGCTCGGGGTCGACCCCGTGGGTGCGCGCCGTCCTGACGATCATCGCCTTGGTCTCGCTGCGGCTGGGCACCGAGCGCCCGGCGAGGGTCGAGCGGTTTCGCGCGGCGGCCTCGGCGACCGAGCGGGGGTACTTCACGCCGTTGAACGTGTCCGGCACGGAGGTCGTCGTCGCCTTCCCCGTGCGACCGGGCACGGTGAGGCGCTGCCCCGGCTGGAGGATCGCGCGGGTCGAGATGCCGCTGGCCCTGGCGATCGCGGTGACCGAGGTCTTGTGGCGGATCGCGATGGCACCGAGGGTGTCGCCGGAACGCACCGTGTATGCCGTGCCCTTCGCCGCGCTGCGGGCGGCGGTCGCGCTGGCGGCGGCACCGCGCACGACGACCTTCTGGCCGGGGTGGATGAACGAGCCGGCGCTGAGGTGGTTGGCCTTGAGCACCGACGAGAGCGTCACCCGGTGGCGCTCGGCGATGCCGATCAGGGTGTCCCCGCTGCGCACGACGTGCACGCGGGACGCCGTGCCGCCACTGCTCGATGTCGCGGCGGAGGTGCGGGGCACGGTGAGCGTGGCCCCGGCGAGGATGTGGTGGCGTGCGCGGATCTCGTTCTTGGCGGCGAGGACGCCGACGGTCGTGCGGAACCGGGCGGCGATGCCGATGAGCGTGTCACCGTCCTTGACGGTGTAGGTGCTCCAGCCGTGGGGGGCGGGGTTCGAGGCCGCGACCACTGATGCCGGCAGCTGCGCGACCGGGGGCGCTGTCGCGGGAGGGGCGGAGATGACCATGGAACGTCCTTAGCCTGTGACGGGTGTTTCCCGTGGGGTCCCTGAGATGTCTGGGCCACGCTACCGGAGAGGCTGCCGGGCGGCAGGTCGACCGCACCAAACCTCGCGCCGCGCCGGACCACGCTGTGGCACGCTGTGGTCCGTGAGTGACACCACCCCGGCCCCCGACCCCGCGGACGACGTGGAGACCCTCGTCGGCAGCTGGGTGACCATCCCCGACCTCGCCGAGCGGCTCGGGGTGCGCCTCGTCGAGGCCCGCCGGCTCGTGGAGGACCGCGAGCTCCTCTCGCACCGCGTGGGGGAGCGCCGCGTCGTCGCGGTGCCGGAGGGGTTCCTCGACGCCGACGGCCCCATCGCCTCGCTCAAGGGCACCTTCACGGTGCTCGCCGACGGTGGCATGAACGACGTCGAGATCATCCGCTGGCTGCACACCCGCGACGAGACCCTGCCCGTGCCGGGCACGCCGCTGGACGCGATCCGCGCCGGGTTCAAGACCGAGGTGCGCCGACGCGCCATGGAGGAGGCCTTCTAGGGCCTGCGGGGTCAGGCGCTCCGGGCCGTCGCGACGTCGACGAGCTCGACCAGCGCCTCGCGGGCCGTCGGATCGAGCGAGGGCGCGTCGGCCAGCGCCGCGCGGGCGGATGCCGCGAGCCGCTCGATCTCGTCCTCGAGCACGGCCACCGCTCCCGAGCCCTCGATGATGGCGCGCAGCTCGTCGACCTGGGCACCGTCGAGGTCGGGCCGGCCGACGAGGCTCTCGACCCGGCCACGCGCCCCCGCGCCCGAGCCGGCGAGCGCGTGGGCCAGGAGCACGGTGCGCTTGCCCTCGCGCAGGTCGTCCCCGGCGGGCTTGCCGGTCCGGTCGGGGTCACCGAAGACGCCGCGCAGGTCGTCGCGCAGCTGGCAGGCCCGGCCCAGGTCGAGGCCGTACCGCGACAGGGCGTCGAGCCCGCCGGCGTCGAGCCCGCCGGTGGTGGCCCCGATGAGCAGCGGGTGCTCGACGCTGTACTTCGCGCTATTGTAGCGGATGACGCGACCGGCCC
>DATITJ010000327.1:0-1503 GCA_035467935.1 Ornithinibacter sp. | reverse complement strand
GGGGTAGGCGACGCAGCCCCGGGTCAGCTCGACACGGAACGCCGTGGCGCCGCCGCTCGCCGCGAGAGTGCCGCCGGAGGCGCGCAGGCCACGACCGCGGCTGAGGGTGAAGGTGAAGCCCTGGCCGCTCCTGCGGACCGTCCAGTCGGCGTCGGGGCTGGGCTCGGCGGCGAGCCCCCCGGCCGCGAGGAAGTCGCGCTTCGTGCCGTAGAGCAGGTAGCTGCCGAGGGCGGTGGCCTTGAAGTAGAACGGCGCCGCCTTCGCCCGCGGAAGCGCGGCGAGGCCCACGCCGCCACCGACGCGACGGACGTAGCGGCCGCCGGGGGCACGCAGCGCGTAGCAGCCACCGGCCATCGCGTAGCGCGTCGACGGCACCGCGGTGCGCTCCGAGAGCAGCGAGAGGCGGCGCAGCCGCGGGTCGGGGAGCCGGCGCTGGCCGGCGACGTACGCCGCCGCGGCCCGGCGCTCTGCCGCCGACGTCGGGTCCTGCGCGTCGGCGCCGACCTCACCGGCGCGGGAGATCGCGTTCTTGGTGCTCGAGTCGGTGTGGTCGTGCCCGTCCCCGTGCGCGCCGGGGGCGTCGACGTGTGGTCGCGACTCCAGGGCCGCGGACTTGCTCGCGTCGTAGGAGTCCAGCAGGTTGGTCGTGCGCTGGCCGAAGGACGGCACCGCCTGCACGGCCATCGCGAGCACGGTGCCGGCCACCACGGCCGTCCACGCGAGCTGACGACGGGATCGGGGGTCGGGTGCGCGCATGGGCTCTCCTGGCTCGGGTCACGACCGAGCACCCACGAGGTGGCCCTGTCGGGGGTCCCAACGCGCCAGGTGTGGCGTTGGTTACGCGCGCCCGCTGATGCGCCGGCTCAGCGCGGCCGCGGTCTGCTGCACGTCCTCGACCAGCCCGGGGACGGGATCGCCCTCGAAGGTGACCGCGACGGCGGCCGCCGGGTGCCCGTTGTGGTCGAGCACGGCCGCGGAGATGCTGGCGAACCCCGGGGTGACCTCGCTGTCCTCGACGGCGTACCCGCGACGTCGTACGTCGGTCAGCAGCGACCGCAGGGCGCTCAGGGTCCGGGGACCCCGGCCGGTCCGGTCGACGAAGGCGGCGGGGGAGGGGTAGAGGGCGCGCACCTGCGCCACGGGCAGGCTCGCCAGGAGGGCACGGCCGCTCGCGGTCAGGTGGGCGGGCAGACGTACGCCGATGTCGGTGACCAGCGGCGGGCGCCCGGGGGCGCGCTCCTCGACGACGTAGAGGACGTCACGGCCGTGCAGCACCGCGAGGTGCGCCGACTGGCCGACGCGGTCCACGAGCGAGGCCAGCTGATGGCGGGCGATGCGCTGCAGGGGGGCCTGGCGCGAGTAGCCGCTGCCCACCTCGAAGGCGGCGACGCCGAGGCCGTAGGACCGCTCCTCGGCGAGGTGGACGACGTAGCCCTCGGCGATCATGGCCGCCAGCAGGTGGTAGGCCGTGCTGCGAGGCAGGTCGCAGGCCCGCATGATCCG
>DATITJ010000326.1:0-3519 GCA_035467935.1 Ornithinibacter sp. | reverse complement strand
AGGGTGCCGGCGCCGGCGCCGGCGCGAGCGGTGACCAGACCGTTGGAGGCGGTCCGGCCCTCACGCTTGGTGACGCCCTTGAGGCCCTTGACGCGGAGGATCTCCTCGGCCTTGGCCATGTCGCCGTCGGCCTCGTCGAGGGCCTTCTTGACGTCCATCATGCCGGCGGCGGTCTTCTCGCGCAGCGCCTTGATGTCAGCGGCGGTGTAGTTCGCCATGGGGTGATATCGCTCTTTCGTGTTGCGGTCGGACAGTGACGAGGTGAGAGGTCAGGCCTGCTCGGTCGAGTCGGCCTCGGCCTCGGGGGCCTCGGTCGTCTCGGCGGACGTGGCCTCGGTGACCTCGGGGGTCTCCTCGGCGACCGGAGCCTCGGGCGTCTCGGCGGAGGTGACCTCGGGGGTCTCCTCGGCGGCCGGAGCCTGCGGGGTCTCCTCAGCGGCCGGAGCCTGCGGGGTCTCCGGAGCCGGGGCTGCGGCGGTCTCACCGGCCTCGGGCGCGACCTGCTCGGCCGTCTGCGCGGAGTCACCGGCGAGGAGCTCGCGCTCCCACTCGGCGAGCGGCTCGTCGGCGGTGCCGGCCTGCTCACCCTCGGTGCGGCCACCGGAGCGCGCCATGAGGCCCTCGGCAACGGCATCCGCGATGACGCGGGTGAGGAGGGTGACCGACCGGATCGCGTCGTCGTTGCCCGGGATCTTGTAGTCGACCTCGTCGGGGTCGCAGTTGGTGTCGAGGATCGCGATGACGGGCAGGCCCAGCTTGCGGGCCTCGTCCACCGCGAGGTGCTCCTTCTTGGTGTCGACGATCCACACGGCCGAGGGGACCTTGCCCATGATGCGGATGCCGCCCAGGGTCTTCTCGAGCTTGTCCCGCTCGCGCTTGAAGATCAGCAGCTCCTTCTTCGTGAAGCCGGAGCCGGCCACGTCGTCGAAGTCGAGCTCCTCGAGCTCCTTGAGGCGGGTGAGCCGCTTGGAGATCGTCTGGAAGTTGGTGAGCATGCCACCGAGCCAACGGTGGTTGACGTAGGGCATCCCGACCCGGGTCGCCTGCTCGGCGATGGGCTCCTGGGCCTGCCGCTTGGTGCCGACGAAGAGGATCGTGCCGCCGTGGGCGACGGTCTCCTTGACGAACTCGTAGGCGTTGTTGATGTAGGTCACCGACTGCTGCAGGTCGATGATGTAGATGCCGTTGCGCTCGGTCATGATGAAGCGCTTCATCTTGGGGTTCCAGCGTCGGGTCTGGTGCCCGAAGTGGACGCCGCTCTCGAGGAGCTGGCGCATGGTGACGACGGCCATCGTCGTTCTCCTTGCTCTGTGGTTGTCAGTTCCGTCGGTGGCGCTCCCCTCCTCCTGGAGGGTCGTCATCCACCTGCCTGGTGTCCGGCCACACCCCGGACGGATGCTCCCGTGGGAGCGATCCGCCACTGCCGTGGTGTGCCCTGCGCCTCCCGTGAGGGGTCGCAGAGAAGGACACGCGAATTCGACCGGCCGAGACCGGTCGTGTGCTCAGTCTACGGACGGGCGGCCCCGGGCACCTAATCGGCGGGGGCGCGCGGGAGCCGTCGTCGAGGGGGGCTCACGAGCTCGTCCGGCGGTCGCTGGGACACCGTCGCCGACGCCGGACGAGCCGGGACCGTCGACCCCGGCATAGCCTGCTGGAATGACGCGCTCCCCCGGCCACCCCGCCCTCGAACCCTTCGGAACCACCATCTTCGCGACGATGTCGGCCCTGGCGGCCGCGCACGGGGCGATCAACCTCGGGCAGGGGTTCCCGGACACCGACGGACCGCCCGAGGTGCTCGAGGCGGCCGTCACGGCGATCCGCGGAGGTCGCAACCAGTACCCACCGGGCGCCGGCGCACCGGAGCTGCTCGAGGCCGTCGCCTCCCACCAGAAGCGGTTCTACGGCATCGACCTCGACCCGGCCGGCGAGGTGCTGGTGACGGTCGGCGCGACCGAGGCCATCGCCGCGACGGTCCTGGCGCTGGTGCAGCCCGGCGACGAGGTCGTGACGTTCGAGCCCTACTACGACTCGTACGCCGCGACGATCGCGCTGGCGGGTGGGGTGCGGCGGACGTCGGTGCTGCGGTTCCCCGACTTCGCGGTCGACGAGGCGTCGTTGCGGGCGGCGTTCTCGTCGCGCACCCGGATGGTGCTGCTCAACACCCCCCACAACCCCACGGGGAAGGTCTTCACCCGCGAGGAGGTCGACCTCGTGTGCCGGCTGGCCCGCGAGCACGACGCGTGGGTCGTCACCGACGAGGTCTACGAGCACCTGACCTTCGACGGCGCGGAGCACGTGGCGGTGGCGGCGCTGCCGGGCATGCGCGAGCGGACCCTGACGATCTCCTCGGCGGGGAAGACGTTCTCCACCACCGGGTGGAAGGTGGGGTGGGTCTGCGGGCCCGCGGAGGCGGTCGCGGCGGTGCGGGCGGTGAAGCAGTTCCTCACCTATGTGGGGTCCGGCCCCTTCCAGCCGGCGGTGGCGGTCGGGCTGGGGCTCCCGGACCAGGTGTATGCCGAGCTGGCCACGTCGCTCGCCTGCAAGCGCGACCGGCTCGTCACCGGGCTCCGACGAGCCGGGATGGAGGTGTCGGTGCCGCGCGGGACGTACTTCGTCGTGGCGGATGCCGCGCCGCTCGGTGCCGTCGACGCGCTGGCCTTCTGCCACGAGCTCCCGGCGCGGGCCGGGGTCGTCGGGGTCCCCGTGTCGGTGTTCCACGACGACGTCGACGCAGCGCGCACCCTCGTGCGGTTCGCGTTCTGCAAGCGGGACGACGTGCTGGACGAGGCGTGCCGCCGTCTGGCGGCGCTGCGGGCCTGACGCCGCCATCCCTGGGGATGCGGGGAGGAGGAGGCGCGCCGGCGTCGGTGCGGGGGTCGTCGTCCACAGCTCCCCGACGCTGCCGGAGTCGTCCACAGGATCGACCTCGTTCCCCTTCGGCCGTCGTCGGCGGGGGAGGTTGGGGCCATGACTCCACCCGGTGCCGCTCCCACGATCGCTCGGGTCCTCGCGGGCTCGCTCGTCGTCGTGGGCGCGGTCGGTGCGCTCCGGGGCGTCGGGGTGACGACAGGGTGGGGACGGCCCGGCGAGGGATCCCCGGCACCCGCGACCATCGTGGGTGCGCCCATGGGCGGCGTCGGGAGCGCGACGTCGGGGGGGCCCGTCGCGCAGGGCCCGTCCGTGGCGCGGCGCCCCGGCCCGGCGTCCCGTGCTCCGGGGTCGTCGCCGACCCGGGCCGCCGCCAGGTGGCGGTGGCCGCTCGAGCACCGCGCTCCCGTCGCGCGACCGTTCCGTGCGCCACGTTCCGCGTGGGGCGCCGGCCACCGCGGCCTCGACCTCACGACCCCGGTCGGCGCGCCCGTGCTCGCGGTCGAGGACGGCCGGGTCACACACGCAGGGGTGGTCGCCGGTCGCGGCACGGTGAGTGTCGAGCACCGCGATGGCCTCGTCAGCACCTATGAGCCCGTGAGTCCGGGTGTCACCGTCGGCGACGACGTCTCCGCCGGCCAGGCCCTCGGG
>DATITJ010000325.1:0-2865 GCA_035467935.1 Ornithinibacter sp. | reverse complement strand
CATCGCCCGCGGTGACGCGCACCGCGCAGAATGGTTGCGGCGCTTCTACTTCGGCGACGAGTCAACCTCCTCGGAGGGCCTGCGTGACCTCGTCGAGGACCTCGGCGACATCGACGCCCGGGCGATCTCGACGATCGACATCGGCGAGGGCATCGTCGTGCGCGTCGGTCGCTACGGCCCCTACGTCGAGGAGGTCACCTCCGGGGGCTCCGCCCCCGGAATCCCCCGAACGACTGTGCCCGCGGGGGTCGACCCGAAGACCGGCGAGGTGACGGATGCCGCCGCCCTCGGGGACGACGGCGTGCCCGCCACCCCGCGGCGCGCGACGATCAACGACGACATCGCGCCCGACGAGCTCACTCCCGCGATGGCGCGCGAGCTGCTCGACACCGCGGCCGACGACGGCCGGGTCCTCGGCACCGACCCGGACACCGGTCACGAGATCGTGGCGAAGGCCGGACGCTACGGTCCCTACGTCACCGAGGTGCTCCCGGAGGCCGACGAGACCCCCGCCAAGGGGCGCGGCAAGGCCGCGAAGGCCAAGCCGCGCACGGCATCGCTGTTCAAGGACATGGACCTCGCGACCCTCGACCTCGACACCGCGCTGAAGCTGCTGTCGCTGCCGCGCGTCGTCGGCGCCGACCCCGAGACGGGGGAGGAGATCACGGCGCAGAACGGCCGCTACGGGCCCTACCTGAAGAAGGGCACCGACTCGCGCTCCATCGAGACCGAGCAGCAGCTGTTCGACATCACTCTCGAGCAGGCGCTCGCGATCTACGCCCTGCCCAAGCAGCGCGGCCGCGCCGCCGCCAAGCCGCCGCTGGCCGAGCTCGGCACCGACCCCGTGTCGGGCAAGCCGGTCGTCGTCAAGGACGGGCGCTTCGGGCCCTACGTCACCGACGGCGAGACCAACGCGACGCTGCGCAAGGACGACGACCCCGAGAAGCTCACGCCCGAGCGCGGCTACGAGCTGCTCGCCGACAAGCGGGCGCAGGGTCCGGCCAAGAAGCGGACCACGAAGAAGGCACCGGCCAGGAAGACGGCGACGAAGAAGGCCGCCGCGAAGAAGACGACCGCCAGGAAGACGACCGCCAAGAAGACGACCGCCAAGAAGACGACCGCCCACGAGGCCGCGACGTCCCGGCCCACGAAGCAGGCCTGACGGCCGGCGTCACGCCCCGGACGGAGGTTCCCGAATGTCCCGCATCCTGTTCGCGACGGTCCCGGTCCCGGCCCACACCCGCTTCCCCCTGCCCGTCGCCGCCCGCCTCGTCGAGCGTGGGCACGAGGTGCTGTGGTTCGCGAGCAGCCGGTTCCACGACGACATCGCGGCGGTGGGGGCCACTCCCGTGCCGTACGGCGCCACCCGGGACTTCGACGGCGCGCGCATCCTCGAGGAGTTCCCCCAGCTGGCCGGCTTGCGCGGGCCCCGGGCGATCGGCCGGGCGTACTCCGACGTCTTCGTCGGCGAGGCGCGCCACCGCGTCACCGACCTCCGCGCGGTCCTGGCCGCCACTCCGGTCGACGCCATGGTGTCCGACGGGCTCTCCTACGGGGTCGGGCTGTTGGGGGAGGTGCTCGGGGTTCCGGCCGCGACCTTCGGCGACGGCCCGATGGCCCACGACCACGGGCCCACCCCCGCCTTCGGGCCCGGGTTCCTGCCGATGCGGGGGCCGGTGTCGAGGCTGCGCAACCACGCCGTGCGCTCGGCCTCCCGGTGGTGGGTCCTCGGGGAGGCCCAGGCGCGTCACGACCGGCTCCGCCGCGCCATGGGGCTGCCGCCGGACGGCCGCAGCGTGCTCGAGGCGTCGGTCTCGCCGCTGCTGCACCTGCAGGCGTGCACCCCGTCCTTCGAGTACCCGGTGACGGACCTGCCCGCGACCGTGCACTGGATCGGCGCCCTGCGCCCGGACCCGCCGGGGGACTGGGTGCCGCCGCCGTGGTGGGACGAGGTGCGCACGTCCGCGCGTCCGGTCGTCCACGTGACGCAGGGCAGCATCCGGCACGACATGACCGAGCTCGTCGTGCCCGCGCTGCGCGCGCTCGCGGACGAGGACGTCCTCGTCGTCGTCACCACCGGCGGCGCGTCTCCCCGGCGGCTGGAGGCCGCTCTCGGCGGGCCGCTGCCGGCCAACGCGCGGGTCTGCGAGTTCGTGCCGTACGACCTGCTGCTCCCGCACGTGGACGTGTGCGTGACGAACGGCGGGTACACGGGCGTCACCACCGCGCTGCACCACGGTGTCCCACTCGTCCAGGCGGGCTCGACCGAGGAGAAGGCAGAGATCGGCGCCCGCATCCGGTGGAGCGGTGTCGGGGTGCGGATCCGCGCGACGACCCCACACCCGCGCCGGCTGCGCACGGCCGTCCGCCGAGTCCTGGGCGAGACCGGCTACGCCGCCGCAGCGGCGAGGATGGGGGCCGAGCTGCGGCGCCATGCGGCCGCGCGGGAGGCCGCTGTCCTCCTCGAGCTGCTGGCCGAGGCCGGTGGGCCGGTGACCCGGGAGGGCGCGGCGGCCCGCGTCCGCTGACCACGCCCGCGTGCGCTTGCCTGCACGGTTACCCGGAAGTAGGTTCGGGGGAACGCCCGGGCCGTCGTGGCTGGGGCTCGACACCGGAGTCGGCATGCACCTGCACCCCGAGACCCTTGAGAACCTGTCGCCCACGGAGTTCGTCGCCCTCATCAAGGGCATGTCCGACCAGGAGATCCGCGACGACCTCTCCGGCCCCCACCGCAAGGCCATCCTCGACGCGGTCTTCGCGCGCTTCCCGCACCAGTTCCGCCCCGACAAGGCCGGTGACCGCAGTGCGCGCATCGACTTCCGCGTCACCGGCGGGCCGGGCGACAGCAGCGACACCTACGGGGTC
>DATITJ010000324.1:0-5107 GCA_035467935.1 Ornithinibacter sp. | reverse complement strand
CGCTGTTCGTCGAGCCCGAGGCGTGCGGCCAGGTCACGGATGCCGCGGCGGGCCGCCTCGACGTCGAGCGGGATCTCCCCACCGAGCAGGTGCGGGGGGATGCGCCCGAGCACGAGGTGGGCGTCGGTGATCGTCGGCTCGGTGCCGCCCTTGCCGTAGCAGAGCGGCCCGGGGTCGGCGCCGGCCGACTGGGGGCCGACCTTGAGCGCGCCCTCGGGGGACAGCCAGGCGATGGAGCCGCCGCCGGCACCGACGGTGACGACGTCGATCATCGGGATCTTGCTGGGGTAGGCGCCGACGGTGCCCTCGGTCGTGAGGGTCGGCTCGCCGTCGAGCACGACGGAGACGTCGGTGGAGGTGCCGCCGCCGTCGCAGGTGAGGACCCGGGCGAAGCCGGCCCGGCGGGCGATGAGCGCCGCCCCCAGGGCGCCGGCCGCGGGGCCGGACAGCACGGTCGTGATGGGCTGGTGCACCACCTCCTCGGCGGAGAGCACGCCCCCGTTGGACTTCATGACGTGAAAGGGGATGGGGCGGCCGCCGGTGAAACCGTCGAGGCGTTCGTGGATATTGGTGACGTAGCGGCTGACGCTGGGCTTGACCGCGGCGTCGACGAGCGTGGTCATCGAGCGCTCGTACTCGCGGTACTCGCGCAGCACCTGCGAGCTGATCGAGACCACGGCCTCGGGGTGCTCACGGCGCAGCACCTCGCGCATCGCCAGCTCGTGCTCGTCGTTGGCGTAGGAGTGCAGGAGGCAGACGCCGATCGTCGTGATGCCGTGCTCCCGGAACCAGCGCGCCGCGGCGACGGCGGACTCCTCGTCGAACGGGCGGATCTGGCTGCCCTCGAAGTCCATCCGGCCACCGATGGTGCGCACGTGGTCGGCGGCGACGATGCGCGGCGGCTTGACCCAGAAGTAGGAGTTGCCGTAGCCGTCGGGCACGGCCTGGCGGGCGATCTCGAGCATGAACTCGTAGCCCTCGGTCGTGATGAACCCGAGCCGCCCGACCTTGCCCTCGAGGAGCTTGTTCGTCGCGACGGTCGTGCCGTGGCAGACCGCCGTGATGTCCTGCCCGGAGGCCCCGAGGATGCCGAGGATCTTCTCGATGCCGGCGATGAAGCCGTCGGCGGGGTTGCCCGGCGTGCTCGGCGTCTTGGTCGTGACGAGCTCACCGGTGTCCTCGTCGAAGGCCACGACGTCGGTGAACGTCCCCCCGGTGTCGATGCCGACCCTGATCCGTCGCTGCGTGTCCTGCACCATGGGCTCGATCCAACCCGCTCGCGGGGGTCGTTTCGTTGTCACTTTCTGCCGACGGACCCGCGCGATGGCGCCAGATCTCGCCACGCGGCATCCGGGCGGTCGGGCGGCGGGGGTGAGAGCACTCTCTTCGCGGATGAGGACACTCTCATCGGCAACCGTGGCGCCGACCGCGGGGGGACGAGGAAGATGGCCCGCATGTTCTCCCGCAAGCGCCTCGTGGCCCTCTGGGTCGGCATCGGCGTGGTCGCGGTCATGGCCCTGACGCTGATGTCCGGGGCCGCGAGCCCGGCGCCCGACCTCGGCACCCCGATCGACCTCGACGAGGCGTCCCAGGGGCAGTCCGGGGCGGGCTCGAGCCCGACCTCCTCGGAGTCGTCACCGACGGCCTCACCGACGGCCACGGCCTCACCGACGGCCACGGCCTCACCGACGGTCACGGCCTCACCGACGGTCGAGGTGACCCCGACGCCCGCGACGACCAAGCGGCCCGTGGTCGTCGCACCGGCGCCGGCCCCCGCCAAGGTGCCCGCCAAGGTTCCCGCCAAGCCCAAGCCCAAGGCCAAGCCCGATCCCAAGCCACAGCCCGACCCCGAGCCCGCCCCGCCACCCCCGCCGCCCCCGCCGCCCGGGGACGACGATGGTGGGGACGACGATGACGACGGCGGCGACGGTGACGACGACTGAGCCGGCGCCCGCCCGCTCGGTGCCCGGGTTCGGCGGCCTGCCCTCGCTGTCGGTGCGCACCCGCCTCGTCGGGTCCGTCGCCGTCCTGTCGGCGCTGGGCTTCGTCGGCGCCGGAGCGGCGGCCCTGCTCGTGGAGCGGGAGCGGATCGAGGCGCGCGTCGAGCAGTCGCTGGCCAAGGAGATCGGGGAGTTCACCGAGCTGGCCCGCTCGGGCGTCGACCCGCGCACCGGGGAGCCGTTCGCCGACGCCGAGAGCCTCGTGACGCTGTCGATGCAGCGCAACATCCCCGACGAGCACGAGACCCACCTGGGCTACCTCGCGGACCTCACGATCGTCCCCGTCGACGGCGGCGGCACCCTCCACCGCGAGGCGGGCTTCCGCGCCGTCGCCACCCGGGCGGTCGTCCCCGCCTACGGGTCGTACGAGTCGGCCGACGAGGGGCGCGTGGTGTACGCGGTCATGCCGTTCACCAAGGCGGGGCAGCAGAGCCACTTCGTCACGGCCTACTTCGTCGACCGCGAGCTCGACGAGCTCGGCGACGCGATCCGCTCGTATGCCGTGGCCGCCGCCTTCGCGTGGGCCGCGCTCGTGCTGGCCGCGTGGGCCCTGGCGCGGCGCATCCTGCGCCCGATCGAGGAGCTGCGCAGCACGGCGGCCAGGATCACCGAGACCGACGTCGCGCGGCGGATCGAGGTGACCGGCCACGACGAGGTGGCCGACCTCGGGCGCACGGTCAACGGCATGCTCGACCGGCTCGAGGACGCCCTGGACTCCCAGCGCCGGATGCTCGACGACGCCGGCCACGAGCTGCGCACGCCGATCACGGTCATCCGCGGCCACCTCGAGCTGATGGACGAGGAGGACCCCGCGGACGTGCGCGGCACCCGGGACCTGTCCATCGACGAGCTCGACCGGATGGGCCGCCTCGTCGAGGACCTCCTGGTGCTCGCCAAGGCCCGCCGGCCCGACTTCCTGCGGCGCCGCGACGTCGACGTCGCCGCCGTCGTGCGGAGCACGTTCGAGAAGGCCCAGGCCCTCGCCCCCCGTGTCTGGGTGCTCGACCCACTCACCCCGGTCCGGGCGCGGGTGGACCCCGAGCGGTTCACGCAGGCCCTCCTCCAGCTCGCCAGCAACGCGGTCGCGGTGACCGGGGAGGGCGACACGATCGGCTTCGGGTGCGCGCCGGGGCCCGGGGGCGTGCAGGTGTGGGTCCGCGACACCGGCCCCGGGGTGCCACCCGCCGAGCGGCTGCGGATCTTCGAGCGGTTCGAGTCCGGTGACCGCGTGCCCGGCACCGCGAGCACGGGGCTCGGGCTGGCCATCGTCTCGGCCATCGCTCGCGCCCACGGCGGCGCCGCCAGGGTCACCTCCGCGGGCTCCGCGGGCGGGGCCCTGTTCATCCTCGAGGTGCCCACGGGCGAGCACGACCCGGGCGCGGGCGCCGGCCACGAGGGCCCGGGACCCGACCAGGAGGACTATGACTCCGTGACGACGATCTTCGAGCGGGTCAACGCCGGCGCGGGCCGGTCGTGAGCCGCATCCTCGTCGCGGAGGACGAGCCCCGCATCGCGTCCTTCGTGGCCAAGGGCCTGTCCGCGAGCGGGCTCGTGCCCGAGGTGGCGAGCGACGGCGCGTCGGCCCTCGCCCTGGCCCTCACCGACGACTACGACCTGCTCGTCCTCGACATCGGGCTCCCGGGGATGGACGGCTTCGAGGTGCTCCGCCGCATCCGGGCGGCCGGCAACGGCATCCCGATCATCATCCTCACCGCCCGGGACTCCGCCGCCGACACCATCGCCGGCCTCGAGGGGGGCGCCGACGACTACATGCCCAAGCCGTTCAGCTTCGGCGAGCTCCTGGCCCGCATCCGGCTCAGGCTGCGACCGGCATCCTCCGACACCCCGGCGACCGAGCTCACGGCCGGCGGCATGACGCTCGACCTCCGCTCGCGCCAGGTGCGCACCGGCGGGCGCACGTGCGACCTCAGCGCCCGCGAGTTCCTCCTGCTCGAGGCGTTCCTGCGCCACCCCGGCCAGGTGCTCAGCCGTGAGCAGCTGCTCAGCCACGTGTGGGGGTACGACTTCGACCCGGGGTCCAACGTCGTCGACGTCTACGTCCGCTACCTGCGGCGCAAGGTGGGCCCGGAGGTGATCGAGACCGTGCGGGGGATGGGCTACCGCCTGCGGGCCTGACGGACGGCATCCAATCCGGGCCGCGCGCCGCTCCGAACCACCGGTGACCCGGCAGCCCGGGTCCGACGGGCGGGTGGCCATTCAGGGATGCCCACCCGGACCGAGGCGGGTGGGCGGCTCTGCAGGGAGACCCGCCCGCCCGCCGCCTCGCGGGTCCCCGCCGTCCCGGACCGCGCCGGGTCGCCACCGGGCTGGCCGACGGCCGGATGCCGTGCCACGGTGGGAATGTGTTCGGCGACCCGGCGGCATACGAGCGCTTCATGGGGCGGTGGAGCGTGCTGCTCGCCCCGGCCTTCCTCGACGTCGTGCGGCTCGATGCGGGCCGCCCGCCGACCCGGGTGCTCGACGTCGGGTCGGGCACCGGCCACGTGGCGCGCGCCGTGGCCGGCCGCTGGCCACGCTGCGAGGTCGTGGGGGTCGACCTCGCGCCGGGGTTCGTCGAGGCCGCCCGCGCCCGGGCGCAGGCCGACGGGGACGCACACCGTCTCCGGTTCGAGCACGGCGAGGCCGGCGCCCTCCCGCTCGAGGACGGCTCCGTCGACGCCGCGGTCGCGCTCCTCGTCCTCAACTTCGTGCCCGACCCCGAGCGGGCGATGGCCGAGATGCTGCGGGTGGCCCGACCCGCAGCGGTGCTCGCCGCCGGGGTCTGGGACTACGGCCGGGGGATGGGCATGCTGCGCACGTTGTGGGACGCCGCGGCCAGGCTCGACCCGGCCGTCGTCGGCCAGGACGAGGCGACGATGCCGCTCGGTCGCCCTGGCGGGCTCGCCCACCTGTGGCACCGGGCCGGCCTCACGGACCTCGACGACGGATCCGTGGAGGTGCGCCGCCGGTTCGCGTCGTTCGAGGACTACTGGGACCCGTTCCTCGAGGGCACCGGGCCGGCCGGGGTCTACGTCGCCGGCCTGTCGGATGCCGGTCGCGCGGCGCTGCGCGCGGAGCTGCTCGCCGACCTCGGGCCCGGCCCGTTC
>DATITJ010000323.1:0-1846 GCA_035467935.1 Ornithinibacter sp. | reverse complement strand
GACTACTGGGACCCGTTCCTCCAGGGCACCGGGCCGGCCGGCGTCCATGTCGCCGGCCTGTCGGATGCCGGTCGCGCGGCGTTGCGCGCGGAGCTGCTCGCCGACCTCGGGCCCGGCCCGTTCGAGCTGACGTCACGCGCGTGGTGGGCCCGGGGCGCCGTCCCGGCCTGACGGCAGGAGACGCGCGGGCGTCAGGCGTGGGGGAAGGACGTCTTCGCCGGGCCCTCGAGCTCCTCGCGGTGGTTGCGGATGAGGTCGAGGTTGCGGTCGCGCAGGTGGTCGAAGCCCTGGGGGATGTTGGAGCCGGGCGTCTGCGAGGCCAGCGCCTCGTCGGGGTCGAGCCGTGCCGAGACCCAGCCCTCGTGGGTGGCCGCCTTGGCGACGATGTGGCCGATCGGCGTGACGACGTGCGAGTTGCCGAAGTAGAGGACGCCCGCGGGGTCCTGCCCCACGGCGTTCGCCCCGATGACGTACACGTGGTTGTCGTAGGCCCGCGCGCGTGACGTGAGCTCCCAGATGTCGGCCGAGCGCAGCAGGGCCGACGGGCGGCAGATGACCTCGGCGCCCTGCACCGCCTGGATGCGCGACAGCTCGGGGTAGTCGCCGTCGAAGCAGATGATCATGCCGATGCGGCCCAGCGCGGTGTCGCACACCGTGACCGTGTCACCCGGGGTGACCCAGCCGCCGCCCGAGACGGCCTCGGAGCAGAACGGGTGTGTCTTGCGGTAGACGCCGAGCACCTCACCCGCGGGGTCGATGAGCACCGAGGAGTTGTGGACGATCTCGGGCGACGGGCCGCGCTCGTAGGTGCCGACGACGAGGTGGATGCCGAGCTCGGCCGCGACGTCGCGCAGCGGGGCGACCACCGGGCCGGGCAGCTCGGAGACCAGCTCCCACAGCTGCTCGGTGGGGCACCCGGGCGTGAACCCGGTGGTGGCCGACTCCGGCAGCACGACGAGGTCGGCGCCGGTCGCGTCGACGCAGCGGCGCGTGAAGTCGACGAGCCTGGCCGTGTTGGCGGCGACCGACTCGGCGGTGAGCGGGCCGGGCACCGGGGCGACCTGCACCGCGGCCGCGGTGAAGGCGCGCATCAGGACCGCCGCCCGATCCGTGCACCGAGCGCGACGCCGGCCAGCGCCAGCAGGCCGCCGACGAGGGTGCCGAGGGCGAAGCCCGCACCCGAGCCGAGGTCGAGCGCACCCTTGCGCGGGGCGGGGCGACCGGCATACACACCGGGCGCGTACGCCGTGCCCTCACCGCCGGCGAGCGGCGCACCGACCGCGGTGGTCGCCCCGGCCGGGACGAGGACACCGGCGATGTCCTGGTCGAGCGAGGCGAAGAACTGGCCGGCCATCTTCTTGGTGACACCCGCGAGCATGCGCTGGCCCACACCCCCGATGGCCCCACCGACGGAGGCGTCGGCGTCGTAGCTGAGCTCGGTGCCGCCGGCGGCGGAGGGCACGAGGCGCACCTTGACGTCGGCGTCGATGGTGCCGGGGGAGCCCGCGCCCGAGGCCTTCATCGTCAGCGAGTGGGGGGCGACCTTGTCGGCGAGGGAGACCTCACCGGCATACGTGCCCTTGATCGCCGCGACGCCGGCCGTGACCGACATCGCGTAGCGGTCCTCACCGACGGTGCTCAGGGCCTCGCAGCCGGGGATGCACCGGGCGAGCACGGCGGGGTCGAGGATGGCCTCCCAGACCTGGTCGACGGGGGCCTCGAGGGTGGAGGTGCCGGAGATCTTCATCGCGAGCCTTCCTGCGCGGGAACGGGATCGGTGGTCGTCTGCTGACGCTGGTCTCGCCGCAGCTGCCAGAGCTCGGCCGGGCTGATCGGCATCGAGCGG
>DATITJ010000322.1:0-3048 GCA_035467935.1 Ornithinibacter sp. | reverse complement strand
AGCACAAGGTGGCGGCCATGACCGGGCGGCGGGCGGCGGCCACCTGCTCGAGCGGCGCGAGCACCTGGCCGCGCAGGTCGGCGAGCAGCCGCCGGTCGGCGTGGACGACCAGCGTCGAGAGGTGCTCCGCGGCCGCGACGCGGCCGTCCCCGTCGAGCACCCCCTCCTCGACGAGGGTGGCGATGGCGCGGGCGTGGGCCAGTGAGATCGGCGCCTCCTCGGGCGGGCGCACCGTGCCGACCGACACGGTCACCCCGGTGGGCCCCAGCCGCGCCCGTCCACGCCGGTCGCCAAGCACGAAGTCGGGCACGAGGGCGCGCACCTCGTGCTCGGAGGAGGCGAACAGGACCTCGGGGTGCGGCACCGCCGGCTCGCGCGACGCCGCGACGTCCCCGGGCGGTCGCCAGATCGCGACGGCGAGGCGGTCCGGCAGCGGCCAGCCGGCGTCGCCCGCGAGGTCGTTGACCCGCGGCGCCGAGGTCGCCGCCTCCCCGTCGAGGATCGCCTGTGCGAGCTGCCGGCGAGCCAGGTCACGGTGTCCCGCGCGACGCAGCTGCGCCCGGGCGAACCCCAGGGCGCTGGCCGCCGACAGCTCGTCGACGTAGGCGAAGATCGCCTCCGCCAGCCGGATCACCTGGTCGGTGGGAACCCGCGCCGCGACGGCGGCCCCGGAGAAGTGCACCCAGGCGCCCCGGGCGCCGACCCGGTATGCCGTGAGCAGCGTCTCGAGGGACCGTCCGTGGTGGTCCTCCCGCGCCCCGAACGAGCCGTAGAGCTCGGTGAGCGCGGGGTCGAGGGCGTCGACCTCCTGCCCGAGGAGGCTGAGGAAACGCTCCAGCGCCCGCACGATCCCGCGACGCAGGTCGACCCCGTACGGGCCGGCGAGGTCCTTTCCCAGGCTCGGCAGCTCCTGGTCGATGTGCTCGAGGGTGTCCTCGACGAGGGCCGGGAGGGTGGGCCGCAGCGCCGACGCGATCGATGGGTCGATCGCCGCCCACGGACGGCCACTTCGCTCGTTTGTCACCACGTGCCAAAACGTACGCCTAAAGTGCCCTCGACCGGCCCTATCGTGCGCGGCGCCCGCGCCCGAGGATGGAGGTGACCCCGTCCGAGAGAGCCGACCGCCATGACCGCCATGCCCCTGTCCACCACCGCAGCGCCGACCGAGATCTCGTCGGTGACCCGGGACGCGAGGTGGCGTGGGGCGCCGCCCCGGGTCATCCAGGGCGGGATGGGGGTGGCCATCTCCGGGTGGCCGCTGGCCCGCGCCGTCGCCTCCGTCGGCCAGCTCGGGGTGGTCTCGGGCACGGCGCTCGACGTCGTGTGCGCCCGCCGGCTCCAGGACGGCGACACCGGTGGGCACGTTCGGCGCGCGCTGGCCGCCTTCCCGGTGCCCCGGGTCGCCGAGTGGATCCTCGCCGCCTACTTCGTCGAGGGCGGGATCGCGCCGGGGGAGGCGTACCGCCCGGTGCCTCGGCACACCGTCGCCTCCGGTGAGAAGCTGCTCGAGCTCACCGTCGCCGCCAACTTCGTCGAGGTCTTCCTGGCCAAGGAGGGCCATGAGGGGCTGGTCGGCGTCAACTACCTGCACAAGATCGACCTGCCCCTGCCGGCCGCCTGTTTCGGTGCCCTGCTCGCCGGGGTGGACGTCGTCCTCGTCGGCGCGGGCAACCCCGCCGACATCCCCGCCCTCGTGCGCGGGCTGGCCACCGGGGAGGACGTCCGCCTCGCCATCAAGGTCATGGGTAGCCAGGTCGCCGACGGGCCGACCGAGGTGCTGTTCCGCCCCCGTTCGGTGGTCCCCGGGGTCGCCGCGCTGCCCGTCCCGCTCGTGCTGGCGATCATCGCCTCCAACGACCTCGCGAGCGGCCTGGTCGCCGACCCGGCCACGCGCCCCGACGGTTTCGTGGTCGAGGGCCCCAGCGCCGGCGGTCACAACGCCCCACCTCGCGGGCCTCGTGCGCTCGACGGCCTGGGCCAACCGGTCTACGGCGAGCGCGACGAGGTCGACATCGCCTCGGTCGTCGCCCTCGGACTGCCGGTGTGGGTCGCGGGCGGCCGGGCCACGCCCGGCGGGCTGCGAGCCGCCCTCGCCTCGGGTGCGGCGGGCATCCAGGCCGGAACCGTGTTCGCGTACAGCGACGAGTCCGGCTTCCCCGATGACATCAAGGCCCGGGTCCGCGAGGGCGCGCTCCGCGGCGACCTCCTCGTCCGGGCCGACTGGCGGGTCTCGCCCACCGGCTTCCCCTTCCGCGTGGCCGAGCTCCCCGGGACACTGACCGACCCGGAGGTCGCGGCCGCACGACAACCCGTGTGCGACCTCGGCGCGCTCCGGCAGGCATACCGGCGCCCGGACGGCGGGGTGGACTTCCGCTGCCCCGCCGAGCCCCAGAAGGCCTACCTGCGCAAGGGCGGCCGGGAGGTGAACCGCGAGGGCCGGGTCTGCCTGTGCAACGCGCTCCTCGCCGCGGCCGGCCTGCCGCAGCGCCGGCCCAAGGGCGCCGTCGAGCCGGCCCTGGTCACCGCCGGTGGGGACCTCGCCCCGGTCGTGACCATGCTCGGTCGGCGACGCGCCGGCGCCACCGGGTACACCGCCGCCGAGGTCGTCGCCCACTTGCTCACCGGCGCAGAGCCCGAGGCGTCCACCGGGTGACCGACCGAACCCCATAACCCCGCCCACCGCCCACGGAGCGCGACCTGCGCCCGCTGAGGGCGCCTCCCGGCGGTCTACCGAGGAGGGCGGTCCCCGCGCACACGTCGAGGACCGGCCCGTCCAGCAGGACGTGGGTGGGCGGTTGCTCAGGCAGCCCAACGCCGACGCGATGGCGCCACCGCCGTCGCCCGGATCGCCACCCGGCAATCCCAGGTGAACCGAGCACGCCCGCTGCTCAGCTCCTTAGCACCGTTTCGTCAGCGCCCGGACCGACCCGACCGCGCATCGCCGTTGCTCGCACCGGCCGATTCGTCGCCACCGACGAATCCGAGATCTGATGGCGGGCACAGGCCCGTGAATAGGTGACTAGAGGGCGTGCGGGAGCGCGTCGGGCG
>DATITJ010000321.1:0-1597 GCA_035467935.1 Ornithinibacter sp. | reverse complement strand
CGGCAGGAGTACGTCGCCGTCGGCATCCGCGCGGCCCTGCACCCGACGGTCGACCTCGCGACCGAGCCCCGGTGGGGACGGCAGGCCGGCACCTTCGGCCAGGACCCGGACCTCGTCACCGAGCTGGGCGTCGCGTACCTCCAGGGGTTCCAGCGAGAGATCCTCGGGCCGGGGAGCGTGGCCTGCACGTCGAAGCACTTCCCGGGCGGCGGCCCGCAGAAGGACGGCGAGGACGCGCACTTCCCCTACGGGCGCGAGCAGGTCTACCCCGGCGGCCGGTTCGCCGACCACCTCAGGCCCTTCCCGCCCCTCATCGAGGCCGGGACCGCCGCGATCATGCCCTACTACGGCATGCCCATCGACCTCGAGCTCGACGGCGAGGCGATCGAGGAGGTCGGCTTCGGCTTCAACACGCAGGTCGTCACCGGGCTGCTGAGGGGGAAGCTCGGCTACGACGGCGTCGTCGTCACCGACTGGGAGCTGGTCAACGACAACCACGTCGGCGACCAGCTGCTGCCCGCCCGGGCCTGGGGGGTCGAGCACCTCGACCCGCACGGCCGGATGGAGCTCATCCTCGAGGCGGGCGCCGACCAGTTCGGCGGCGAGGAGTGCGTCGACCTGCTCCTCGACCTCGTCGAGCAGGGCCGGGTCACGCCGGCGCGCATCGACGAGTCGGCCCGCCGGATCCTCGACGTGAAGTTCCGCCTCGGCCTCTTCGACGACCCCTACGTCGACGAGGAGGCCGCCGCCCGCACGGTCGGCCGCCAGGACTTCCGGGATGCCGGGTACGTCGCCCAGGCGCGCTCGGTCACCGTGCTCACCAACGGCGCCGCCGGTGCCGATGACGACGCGGGAGCCGGCGCAGTGTCCGTGCTGCCGCTCGCGCCGGGCCTGCGGATCTACGCCGAGAACGTGGGCGGCGCGGCGATCTCCCGGCACGGCATCCGCGTCGGCCGACCCGAGGACGCCGACGTCGCGGTCGTCCGGCTCATGGCGCCGTTCGAGGCGCGCTCGGACCTGTTCCTCGAGTCGTGGTTCCACCAGGGGTCGCTGGACTTCCCGCCCGGCCTCGTCGCGCGCCTCCAGCGGGTCGCGGCCGCCTGCCCGCTCGTGGTGGACGTCGTCCTCGACCGACCCGCGGTGATCACCCCGCTGCTGCCGTTCGCGGCCGCGGTCGTCGGGAGCTACGGCTCGAGCGACGAGGCGCTCCTCGAGGCGCTCTCCGGGTCGATCCCCCCGCAGGGACGGCTCCCGTTCGACCTCCCGCGCTCGATGGACCAGGTGCGCGCCCACGCGGAGGACGTGCCGGGCTACGACGACCCCCTCTTCCCCTTCGGCCACGGCCTGACCCTCTGACGGCCCCCACTCGCGGACGAAACACGACGGATGCCGGTCGCCCCGTGGGGCGACCGGCATCCGGTGTCCGTGCTGTGGGCGCGATCGGGCCCCGTTCTCGTCAGGCCTTGTCGCCGTCAGGGCCCTGATCGAGGTTCGGCGTCGACAGGTCGGAGCCCTCGGAGGTGCCGGAGGTCGACGCGAACGAGTCGTCGGCGACGTTGGCGTCGCTCCACACGGCATCCGCGCTGTCGCCCTCGGC
>DATITJ010000320.1:0-3763 GCA_035467935.1 Ornithinibacter sp. | reverse complement strand
CGTCGTGTCCGTCGGGCCGTGGGCGCGGAGCAGGCGCTCCTGGAGCCGGTCGCGCACCTCGTCGGGCGTGTAGGCGCGGCGCTCCCGCTCGCCCCTGGCGACGAGGGCGCCGGTCGCCACGACCCCGACGATGCTGGCGAGTCCGACGATCTTCCACACGCGGTTGGAGGGCATGACGCCAGCGTAGCCACGGCGGCGGGTCCACCAGCGGGTCGTCGACGCGGGCGGCAGACTGGGCGCATGGCACGCAGCGGCACGAGCCCGGTCCCGTTCCACGAGGCCGTCGACGCGACCCGCACCGCTGACCTCTGGGTCTTCCGGGGTGGCACGGTCGCCGACCGGGTGATCCAGACGGCGAGCAACGCCCCGGTCAACCACGTCGGCATGGCCGTGGTCCTCGACGACCTGCCCCCGTTGATGTGGCACGCCGAGCTCGGCCGCTCGATGCGTGACCACTGGACGGGCGACCACCACCGCGGCGTGCAGCTGCACGACCTGCGCGAGGCGGTCACGACGTGGCAGGGGCGCTACGGCCAGCGGGCCTGGCTGCGGCAGGTCTCGCCCGACGTGGGGCCGGAGCAGGAGGACGCCCTGCTGCGGACCATCGCACGGCTCGACGGTGTCTCGTTCCCGTCGACCGCGGCCCTGGCCTGGCGGTGGCTGCGGGGGCGCGACGGTCACCTCAGCCGGCGCGAGGCCGAGCGAAAGGGCGCGCGACCCGAGGAGGCCTACTGTGCCGAGGTCGTGGCGGTCACGCTGGAGGCCATGGGCATCCTGCACGACGACGTGCCCACGAACTGGTACGACCCCGGCCGCTTCTGGAGCGGCGACAGCCTGCCCCTGCAGCCGGGCTGGGCCTACGGGGTCGAAATCGAGGTCGAGCGGGCGTCGCGCTGACGGCGCAACCACGGCAGGCCCACGGCCACGACCCCGGCGGCGAGGACGGCCATGGCCGCGAACGCCCCCCACACGATCGACCAGGCCGTGACGGCGACGCCCTCCCACAGCAGGTTGGCGTAGACGAGCTCGGGACGCGACCGGCCGGCGAGCCAGGCACCCCCCCCGAAGGCCCACGACGTGAGCACCATCAGGCCCACGGTGATGCCGGCCGATCGCGCGACCCTGGCGGGCGCCGGGACCGTCATCGGGGCGTCCTGGGCCGCGTCCACCCGGTGGGCGAACGTCTCGAAGACGTCCGGGACGGGACGGGAGGCGCGTCGATGCATGCCCGAGAGCATACGTTTTGCCATCCCGGGCGCCGCGTGAACCCGGGTTCCGGCCGTGCGCCCCTCAGCGGCTCGACAGGGGCCACCGGTGTCCCCGGTGCCGGGCTGACCCCGATCGGGGTCAGGCGCCGGCGACGGCCCAACCGGCCCAGGCGGCTCCGAGGCCCAGGGTGAGGGACAGCGCGACGTTGGCGGCCGCGTGGGGGTAGCGGTCGTCGGCCATCGCGTCCCAGACCTCCAGGGCGAGGGTGGAGAACGTCGTCAGGGCCCCGCAGAACCCGATCCCGACGAGGGCCAGGGGGGCGGCACTCGCACCGCCGCCCACGAGGGCCCCGAAGACGAAGGACCCGACCACGTTGACGACGAGCGTGCCCGCGGGCGGGGTGGCGCCGAACCGCTCACGCGCCAGGTGGTTGGCGAAGAAGCGCAGGGGGGCGCCGACGGCAGCGCCCACGGCGACGAGGAGGGCATCGACAAGGGTCATGGGCCGGGCCAGATTCGCTGTCCGACAGCAGTTCCTGCCCCGATCGCGAGCGTGCCGACGAGGAACGTCGCCCCGATGTAGGCGATCGTGAGGGTCACCTCGTCGGCGGCGCCGAGCTGCACGACGTCGACGGCCAGGGCCGAGAAGGTCGTCCACCCGCCGAGGACGCCGACCCCGAGGAACGGCCTGGCGAGGCGGTGGATGCCGGGCCGGTCGACGAGGAACGCGACGAGCAGGCCCATCGCGAAGGCGCCCGACACGTTGACGACCAGCGTCGCCCAGGGGAACTCGCCGGCGACGTGGGGGAGGAGGGCGCCCACGGCATACCGCCCCAGGCTGCCGATGACGCCCCCCAGGGCCACGACCGCGAGGGCCCGGGAATCCACCCGTGCGTGCGGGCCCGCCACGTCAGTCGCGGAGCGTCTCGAGGAAGTCGGCGATGCGGCCGATGGCCTCGGTGAGGGTCTCGACGTCGGGCAGCGTCACGAGCCGGAAGTGGTCGGGCGCGAACCAGTTGAAGCCGGTGCCGTGCGTCACGAGGATCTTCTTCGCGCGCAGGAGGTCGATGACGAACGCCTCGTCGCTCTCGATGGCGTAGACCTCGGGGTCCAGGCGCGGGAAGCAGTAGAGCGCCCCCTGTGGCTCGACGCAGGAGACGCCCGGGATGTCGTTGAGCAGTCGCGACGCGAGCTTGCTCTGCTCGTACAGCCGCCCCCCGGGGACGATGAGCTCGGTGATCGACTGGTATCCCCCGAGCGCGGTCTGGATCGCGTGCTGCGCCGGCACGTTGGAGCACATGCGCATGTTCGCCAGGAGGGTCAGGCCCTCGAGGAAGTCCTCGGCGAGGTGCTTGGGGCCCGAGACCATCACCCAGCCGGCCCGGTAGCCGCACACGCGGTAGGCCTTCGAGAGCCCGCTGAACGTCAGGCACAGCACGTCGTCGCCGGCATGGGTCGCAACGTGGTGGTGCACGGCGTCGTCGAAGAGGATCTTCTAGTAGATCTCGTCGGCCATGAGCACGAGGTGGTGCCGCCGCGCGATGTCGACGAGGGCCTTGACGGTCTCCTCCGAGTAGACGGCGCCGGTCGGGTTGTTGGGGTTGATGACGACGAGGGCGTGGGTGTTCTCGGTGATCTTGGACTCGATGTCCTCGAGATCGGGGTTCCAGCCGTCCTCCTCGTCGCACCGGTAGTGGACGGGGGTGCCGCCCGAGAGCGAGACCGCGCCGGTCCACAGGGGGTAGTCGGGCGCGGGGACGAGCACCTCGTTGCCGTCGTCGACGAACGCCTGGAGGACCATCGTGATGAGCTCGGAGACGCCGTTGCCGATGTAGACGTCGTCGACGCTCGTGTCGGTGAGGCCGTGCGACTGGTAGTACTGCGCGACCGCCGTGCGGGCGGAGTAGATGCCGCGGGAGTCGGCGTAGCCCTGGCTGTCGGGGAGGTTGTGGATCATGTCGGCGACGATCGCCTCGGGGGCCTCGAACCCGAACGGCGCCGTGTTGCCGATGTTGAGCTTGAGGATCTTGTGGCCCTCGGCCTCGAGCCGCTGGGCCTCGACGAGGATCGGGCCGCGCACGTCATAGCGCACGTGCTGGAGCTTCTGGCTCTGGACGATCCGACGCATGGCCCCAGTGTTCCAGCCACGTGCCGCGCGCGCCCGCAGCGTCCGCGGTGACGCGCGGCACGGCATCCGGCCGGGCGATGGGCGGATGCCGTGGTCACGGAATGACGGACCGCTGACGTCCCGCCCCGACCGGCACCACCGGGCGGCGACCGCGCCTAGCCTTGCCGGGTGGCCCGCATTCTGCTCGTCGAGGACGACGCGACCGTCCGGGAGACGGTCGCGTCCTACCTCGCCCGGGCGGGGCACGCGGTCGACCCCGTCGGCGACGGGCCCGCGGCACTGACCCGGTTCGTCGCGAGCCCGCCCGACCTCGTGCTGCTCGCCCTCATGCTGCCGGGGCTTGGCGGCCTCGAGGTGTGCCGGCGGATGCGGTCGATGCGCCACGACGTGCCGGTCGTCATGGTCACCGCCCGGGGGCAGGAGCACG
>DATITJ010000319.1:0-1542 GCA_035467935.1 Ornithinibacter sp. | reverse complement strand
CGGCGTGGCCCGCGCCCCGCTCGCGCCGACCCAGCAGGTCGTCAACGCGAGCCACATGATGATCGCCAACCCGTTCCGGGCCCAGGACGTCTCGCGCTTCCTGGCCACGCACCCGCCGATGGCCGAGCGCATCGCCCGCCTGGAGCAGATGGCCTACGGCCACCGCATCAACCCCTGACCTCGATCACCGCTCGGACGCCCTCGCCCGCCGAGCACCGCGGCACCGATCGCGGCGACCGGCACTCCGCCGATGTCGATACCTCACGGCAGCGCCACCTCGCCCCGGAGCAGGGCGAGCAGGGCACCGGCGACGACGGGCGACGCGCCGTAGGTCTCGAGGTCGGCACCTCCGCGGGGCCAGCCGCACTCGACGAGCACGACCTCGTGGCCATCCCCACGCAGCCGGCCGGCGACGGCGTGTGCCGGGTGCTCGGGTCCGATGCCGCGTCCGACGACGGCGACCTTCGCGCCGGCGGGCGCGGCATCCTCCGGCATCGTGGCGTCGAGTGCCGCCGGGCCCCAGGCGACGCCGCCGACGGCGAGGTTGGCGGTGCTGTCGACCTGCACCACCGCGAGGGGTGCCGGTGACGCGAGCCAGGTGCGAGCGGCATCCGACACCCCGAACCCCCGGGCGACGACTGCGGGGGCGACGACCTCGGGACCGGGGGCTCCGACGTCGTCGGGGAGCGTGGTCCACTCCGGGGTCTCGTGGCGGCGCGCCAGGGCGCGCACGCGGGCCGCGGCCTCGGTGACCCGCCGCTGCGGGAGTCGCCCCGACGCCACGGCGTCCACCACGGCGGCGTGGACCGCGGCGTAGCGCTCCTCGCCCGTCGCCGAGCCGAGGCACAGCAGGTCGACCCCGGCGGCGAGGGCACGCACCGCCGCCTCCGGGATGCCGGTCTCCGCGCTCGCGCCGGCCATGTCGAGGGCGTCGCTCACGACCACGCCGTCGAATCCGAGGTCCTCGCGCAGCACGCCGATCACGATGCGGGAGAATGTGGCCGGCTGCTCGGCGTCGAGGGCCTCGACGACGATGTGCGAGGTCATCACGGTGGCGACGCCCGCCTCGACGACCGCCCGGAACGGCTTGAGCTCACGCGCACGGAGCGCCTCGAGGGATGCCCTGACACGCGGGAGCCCGTGGTGGGAGTCGACGACCGTGTCGCCGTGGCCGGGGAAGTGCTTGGCGCAGGCCGCGACGCCCGTGGACTGCAGGCCCTCGACCCAGGCGACGCCATGGCGCGCCACGAGATCGGCCTGCGCGCCGAAGCTGCGCACCCCGATGACGGGGTTGTCGGGGGTGGAGTTGACGTCGACGCTCGGTGCGAGGTCGAGCCGGATGCCGATCGCCCGCAGCTCGGTGCCGATGGCGGTCGCTGCGGCCCGGGTCGTGGCGGGGTCGTCGACCCGACCGAGGACACCGTTGCCCACGGCGGTGGAGCCCCCGGGGTAGTGGAGCCGGGTGACGTCGCCGCCCTCCTCGTCGGTCGCGAGGAGCACGCCCGGCATCCGCTGGTGCAGCTCTCGGCAGACCGGGAGCAG
>DATITJ010000318.1:0-3666 GCA_035467935.1 Ornithinibacter sp. | reverse complement strand
GCCGGATGCGAGCGACGCATCTCCAGACGGAACTGTCACATGACTGTCACGAATGGGATCTGTCCCGTGTCTATGCAGTTCAGGACGCCGCAGAGGAGATTCCCGCCACCTCCACCACCGGACTCACTCCCACCGTTCAGCGACCGGCCCCGTCCCGCCTCGGCGGGGCCGGGCCGCCGTGTGCTCGCGCCTCGGTGTGCTCGCGCCGACCCTGCTTCAATGCCGTATGCCGTCCGTCCGCCCTCCCACGCCCGACGACGGGCGGCCCACGGGCCGGGGCGGCCGCCACCGGCCCGCCGATCCCCTGGTGCCCGCGGAGGAGCGGATCGGCGACCGCGACCTCGCCGAGTGGCGCACCCGTGCCGGGCAGCGTTTCGTCGGGGGCGTCGGCCGGCTCGTCCTCCTCGCCGGGCGGGTGTGGCGGTGGAGCCTGGCCAACCTCGCCCTCGTCGTCACGGTGCTCGTCGGCGGGGCCGTCGTCCTCGGCGCCACGAAGCTCGCCGCCGAGGTCTACGAGGAGGTCGTCGACAGCGAGGGGCTCGCCGCGCTCGACGAGCCGGTGCTCGACGCCGCACTCGCCAGCCGGACCCCGGCCAGCGAGCGGCTCGTCACGCAGTTCACCGACCTCGGGGGCACGGTGGGGATGCCGGTCATCGCGGTGGTCGTGGTGGTGGTGCTCGCGGTGCGGCGGCGCTCGTGGCTCCCGGTCGTGCTCATGGGCATCGCCGCCGCGGGGTCGGTGCTCTTCACCGTGCTCGGCA
Source organism: Ornithinibacter sp. (assembly GCA_035467935.1). GTDB lineage: Bacteria > Actinomycetota > Actinomycetes > Actinomycetales > Dermatophilaceae > Fodinibacter. The sequence goes on along the minus strand of DATITJ010000318.1, from coordinate 2,905 downwards.
AGGACCTCGTCGGGCGCGCGCGCCCGCCGGTGGGCCTCGCGGTGCCGCCGCTCGAGACCTCGCCGTCCTTCCCGTCGGGCCACACGCTCAACGCCACGGTGGTGATGGGGGTCGCGGCCTACCTCGTGATGCTCGGCCGCACCCACCTGCGCAGCCGGGTGCTCGTGGGGTCGGTCGTCGTGGTGTTCGTCGTGGCCATGGGGCTGTCACGGGTGTGGCTCGGGCACCACTGGCTCACCGACGTGCTCGCCGGGTGGCTCGTCGGGCTCGCCTGGCTCGGCACCGTCGTGACGGCGCACCGGGTCAAGGTGACCCTTGACCGGGCTCAGCGGGCGAGCCCCTCCACGACCGCCCGGCCGGCCTCGAGCCGGGCCACCGGCACGCGGAACGGTGAGCACGAGACGTAGTCGAGCCCGCGCTCCTCGAAGAAGTGCACCGACTCGGGGTCGCCCCCGTGCTCACCGCAGACGCCGACCTTGAGGTCGGGCTTGGTGCGCCGACCCTCGTCCGTGCCGATGCGCACGAGCCGACCGACGCCCTGCCGGTCGATGGTCTCGAACGGCGAGGACCCCAGGATGCCGGCCTCCATGTAGCGCGAGAAGAAGCTGGACTCGACGTCGTCGCGCGAGAAGCCCCACGTCGTCTGGGTGAGGTCGTTGGTGCCGAAGGAGAAGAAGTCCGCCGCACCCGCGATCTCGCCGGCGGTGAGGGCGGCCCGGGGGAGCTCGATCATCGTGCCGACGTGGTGCTCGAGGTGCACGGCGTGCTCGGTGCGCACCTCGTGGGCGGCCTCGTCGATCTCGAGGCGGATGTTCCGCAGCTCCTCGACGGCCCCCACGAGGGGCACCATGATCTCGGGGTGGGCGTGCCCGCCGCGTTCCGTGACGATCGCGGCTGCCTCGAGGATGGCCCGGGACTGCATCTCGAACAGCCCGGGGATCGCGATGCCGAGCCGCACGCCGCGCAGGCCGAGCATCGGGTTCTCCTCGTGCAGGCGGCGCACGGCGATCAGCAGCAGCGAGTCGGTGTCGTGGGGCTGCCCGGTCGCCTCGGCCACCGCAACCTTGACCGACAGCTCGGTGAAGTCCGGGAGGAACTCGTGCAGGGGCGGGTCCAGCAGCCGCACGGTGACCGGCAGGCCGTCCATCTCCTCGAAGAGGTCGATGAAGTCGGCCCGCTGGAGGGGCAGCAGCTGGTCGAAGACCCGCTTCCGGTCCTCGTCGCTCTCGGCCAGGATGAGGTGCTCGACGAGCTCGCGGCGCTCGCCGAGGAACATGTGCTCGGTCCGGCAGAGACCGATGCCCTCCGCCCCGAACCGCCGGGCCCGCGCGGCATCCTCGGCGTTGTCGGCGTTGGCGCGCACCTGCATCCGGCGGTGCTTGTCGGCCACGGCCATGAGGCGGTCGACGGCGGCCACGACGGGTCCACCCTCCTCGACCGACATCGAGCCCTCGAAGTACCGGACGACGGGGGAGGCGTGCACCGCGACCTCACCGGCGAAGACCTCGCCGGTCGTGCCGTCGATGGAGATCGTGTCGCCCTCCCGCACGACCGTTCCGTCGTGCGTGGTGAACTGTCCGGCCCGGGTGTCGACCTCGAGCGTCTCGGCGCCACACACGCAGGTGCGTCCCATGCCGCGGGCCACGACTGCTGCGTGCGAGGTCTTGCCGCCACGGCTCGTGAGGATGCCGGCCGCCGCGACCATGCCGTGGAGGTCGTCGGGGTTCGTCTCACGGCGCACGAGGATGACCGGGGTGCCCGACTCGGCGATCCGGACGGCGGTCGCGGAGTCGAACACGGCAGCGCCGACGGCGGCGCCGGGTGAGGCGCTCATCCCCTTGGCCAGGAGGGTGCGGGCGCCCTCGGGGTCGAAGTGCGGGAACATCAGCTGCGCGAGCTGTTCCCCCGTCACCCGCATCAGGGCTTCCTCCTCGGTGATGGTGCCCTCGTCGACGAGGTCGACCGCGATCCGGAAGGCGGCCTCGGCCGTGCGCTTCCCGACCCGGGTCTGGAGCATCCACAGGTGCCCGCGCTCGATGGTGAACTCGATGTCGCACACGTCGCGGTAGTGGGCCTCGAGGCGGGCCATGATGTCGATGAGCTGGTCGTAGCTCGTCTTGTCGATCTGCTCGAGGTCCGCCAGGTGCAGGGTGTTGCGGATACCGGAGACGACGTCCTCGCCCTGTGCGTCGGGGAGGTAGTCGCCGTAGACCCCGGTGGCCCCCGTCGAGGGGTTGCGGGTGAAGGCGACGCCCGAGCCCGAGTCCGAGCCGCGGTTGCCGAAGGCCATGGCCTGGACGTTCACGGCCGTGCCGAGGTCGGTGGGGATCTGCTCGCGACGGCGGTACAGGATCGCCCGGGGCGAGTTCCACGAGCCGAAGACGGCGACGACGGCGCCCCGCAGCTGGTCACGCGGGTCCTGCGGGAACGGCGCCCCGGTGTCCTCCTCGACGACGGCCTTGAACCGGGCGACGAGGGCCCGCAGGTCGTCGGCGTCGAGGTCGACGTCGGCCGCGACGCCCTTGGCGGCCTTGGCCTCGTCGAGGGCGCCCTCGAAGCGGTCGCCCTCGATGTCCAGGACGGTCCTGCCGTACATCTGCAGGAGGCGGCGGTAGGAGTCCCACGCGAACCGCGGGTTGTCGGTCTGCCGGGAGAGCCCTTCGACCGAGGCGTCGTTGAGGCCGATGTTGAGGACGGTCTCCATCATCCCGGGCATCGAGAACTTCGCGCCGGAGCGGACCGAGACCAGGAGCGGGTCGTCGGTGTCCCCGAGCTGCCGGCCCATCCGTGCCTCCAGACGCTCCAGGTGCTCGTCGACCTCCTCGAACAGCTCGGGGGGCACGGTGCCGGACGCCAGGTATGCCCGGCAGGCGTCCGTCGTGATCGTGAAACCGGGGGGCACGGG
>DATITJ010000317.1:0-2147 GCA_035467935.1 Ornithinibacter sp. | reverse complement strand
GCGGTGGTCGGCACCAGGCAGATGAGGGAGGTGATGACGGCCAGGCCCATCGTGGCCGCGACGTTGCCGCGGACGGCCTTGGTCACCGCGCCGTAGATGTCACCCAGCGTCAGCGGGCGCAGCGGGATGATGCCCGGCCGGAACTCCAGTCCCGCGTATGCCGGTGCGCCGGGTCCCGCTGCGGGTCGCGACGGCGCCGCGTCGGGTGGGGGCGGGGAGTCCTGCGGGTAGGGGGTGCCGGCTCCGGGCGGCGTGGGGCCGTAGCCGGGTGCCACCCATGGCCGCTCACTCATCAGGTGCCCCTCGTCGACCACGGCACCACACTAAACGACGGGTCGCACCGCCGCGGCGAGGTCGCGTTCAACCGCCCTGGCCCGCGCGGCCCGGGCGCCGAGGTCGGTCTGGCGCCGGATGATCCGGGGCTCGGCCCGCATGAGGCCCAGGCCCCGGCGCAGGAGCACCAGCGGCGGCTTGCGGCGCTCCTTGAGGTCGCGGGCCAGCCGGCGCACGAACGTCACCGCGGGGCGGTGGTGGACGCACCACGCGCTGTGCAGCACGCCGGCCTCGCCGAGCCGGGCGACGACCTCCGCGGCGAAGATGCCCTCGGCAAGCACGAGGTCGGCGGGGCGGGCGGTGACCTCGCGCCGGCCGACGGCCCGGCTGCGCGAGATGTCGTAGTCGGGGGTGTGGGTGCGGCCGGTGTCGACCAGCTCGCACAGCGAGGCGATCGCGCGCTCGGCGTCCCAGCTGTCGGGGTGGTCCCAGTCGACGATGCCGAGGTCCTCGCTGCGCGGCATCTCCGGGTCGTCCTCGTCGCGGTAGAAGTCGTCGAGCCGGAAGACCGGCCAGCCGTGCGTGTGGTGCAGGCGCGAGGCGAGGCGTGACTTGCCCGAGCCGCTGGGCCCGGCGAGTACCACGACGCGCTGGCGCGGACCCGGGGCTGCGGGTGCCCCGTCGGCGGGGCCCGTCATGTCAGCGCCCCTTGGGGTGCCAGACCGTCTTGGTCTCGAGGAAGGCCGTCAGGCGCGACAGGTCGGGCGTCGCCGTGAAGTCGGGCTCGACCGCCTCCGCACCGTCGCCACCGGGGCGCCGCACGCGTTTGAGGTTGTCGGCGGAGGCCTCCTCGAGCGCGCCCCACTCGACGCCCTCGGCGTCGGCGGCACCGGTGAGGTCGATGGCGTTGACGTCGCGGTGGCTGGCGAGCCACGGTGCCATCTCGGCGGTGCGCCCGGTGACGATGTTGACGACCCCACCGGGCACGTCGGACGTCGCGAGGCACTCGGCGAGGGTGATCGCCGGCAGCGGCCGGTGCTCGCTCGTCAGCACGACCGCGGTGTTGCCGGAGACGATCACGGGCGCGACGACGGACACCAGCCCGAGCAGGCTCGAGCCCTGGGGCGCGAGCACGGCGACGACGCCGGTCGGCTCGGGCGCGGAGATGTCGAGGTAGGGGCCGGCGACGGGGTTGAGCCCGCCGAGCACCTGGGTGAGCTTGTCGGACCACCCGGCGTACCAGACCCAGCGGTCGATGGCCGCGGACACGGTCGCCTCGGCCTGCGCCGCGGTGACGCCCTCGCTGTCGCGGACGTCCTGCACGAGCTGGGCCCGGCGCGACTCCATGACCTCGGCGACGCGGTAGAGCACCTGGCCGCGGTTGTATGCCGTGGCCCCCGCCCAGCCCGGCTGCGCCTTGCGCGCCGCGACGACGGCGTCCCGGGCGTCCTTGCGCGAGCCCATGGCGGCATTCGCGAGGAACTTCGGTGCACGGGAAGCGGATCCGCGACGTGCAGCGGCACCGGACGGCGCGGCATACACCTCGTAGGAGCGACCGCTCTCGCTGCGGGGGAACTTCCCGCCGATGTAGAGCTTGTACGTCTTGCGGACGTCGACCCGCGTGCTCACTTGCCCGCTCCCGTCGTGACGTAGGCCTCGAGGCCGTGGCGGCCGCCCTCGCGGCCGTAGCCCGACTCCTTGTACCCGCCGAACGGCGAGGTCGGGTCGAACTTGTTGAACGTGTTGGCCCAGACCACACCGGCGCGCAGCTGGTCGGCCATCCAGAGGATGCGGCTGCCCTTCTCGGTCCAGATGCCGGCGGAGAGGCCGTAGGGGGTGTTGTTCGCCTTGGCGACGGCCTCGGCCGGGGTGCG
>DATITJ010000316.1:0-10348 GCA_035467935.1 Ornithinibacter sp. | reverse complement strand
GCGAGGTCGGGTTCGAGCACGCGCCGCAACCCCGAGATGTAGGCGTGCAGGGTGCCGTGGGCGCCCGCAGGCGGGTCGTCGCCCCAGACGAGGTCGACGAGCCGGTCGGCGCTGGTCGTCACCCCCGGCGTCAGGGCGAGCGCGGCCAGGATGCTGCGCGGCTTGCGCGCCGGCATGGGCACCGGGCCCTGTGGCCCCTCGACACCGGTGCTCCCCAGGACCCGAACCCTCACGAGGGCCCACGATAGCCAGCGACCGCGTAGCTCAGGCAGTCGTCTCGGGTGGTCGCCCGGGACGGGCCGCCCCACCACTGCCGGGCCGCACCTCCCTCAGCCGGCGGCGTAGGCCACGGCGACGGCCGTGCCGACCCGGGCGTTGTGCCGCACGAGCGCGAGGTTGGTCTGCAGCGAGCGGCCGTCGGACAGCTCGACGATCCGGCCCAGGAGGTAGGGAGTGATGTCCTTGCCGCGGATGCCGAGCTCGTCGCTGTCGGCGAGGGCACGAGCGATGACGGCATCGATGTCGTCGCGGGCCATCTCGTCCTCTGCGGGAACGGGATTGGCGATCGAGACTCCGCTGCCGAGGCCGAGGTCCCACGTCGCCCTCATCAGCGCGGCGACCTCCACGGGGGTGTCGAGGCGCATCGGCGTGGGCAGCCCGCTCGAGCGCGAGAAGAACGACGGGAACTCGTCGGTGCCGTAGCCGACGACCGGCACGCCGAGCGTCTCGAGCACCTCGAGCGTGCGGCCGATGTCGAGGATGGACTTCACGCCGGCCGAGATCACCGCGACCTCGGTGCGCGAGAGCTCGGTGAGGTCGGCCGAGACGTCCATCGAGTCCTCGGCACCCTGGTGCACGCCACCCAGCCCTCCCGTGACGAACACGCGGATACCGGCCAGTCCGGCGATGCGCATCGTGCTCGCGACCGTCGTGGCCCCGTGCGTGCCGGTCGCGACGACGTAGGGCAGGTCGCGCACGCTCACCTTGCGGATGTCGCGGTTCGAGCCGAGCAGCTCGAGCTCGCTGTCGTCGAGCCCGACCGTCGGGCGGCCGCCCAGCACGGCGATCGTCGCGGGCACCGCTCCGCCGTCGCGGACGATCTGCTCGACCTCGCGAGCCATGGCGACGTTGTGGGGGTAGGGCATCCCGTGGCTGATGATCGTCGACTCGAGCGCGACGACCGGCGTGCCGGCGGCGAGGGCCCCGGCGACCTCGGGGGCGAGCTTGAGCATCGGGTGCGGGGTGACGGTCATCGGTGGAGCTCCTCGGTGGCTGGCTGGGTGGGGGTCAGGTGGGCCGCCACGAGGGCGGCGGTGAGGTCGGGGCGCACGGTGTCGACCGACGCGCAGGTGAGCGCAGCGAGGACCTGGCCGTAGCGCGCGGCGTCGACGGGGTCGTCACCCGCGAGCAGGGCGTGGACGTAGCCGGCGGTCATCGAGTCGCCGGCGCCCGTGACGTCGGCGACCTCGGTGGCCGGCGCGCCGACGAGCACGACGCGCCGGCCGGATGCCGTGCTGGCGCCAGGCACGTCGTCCGCCACCGTGCCGGAGGGCTGGGCAGCGATGGACAGGAGGCTGCCGCGCGTGCCGCGGCGCACCCACACGTGCTCGACGCCGCGGTCGTGGAGCACGAGGGCGGCGTCGGCCACGCCCTCGGCGCTGTCGGGCACGGGGCGGCCGACGAGCGCGCCCAGCTCGTCGACGTTGGGCGTCACCGTGTGCAGCCGCACCGAGCCGTCGAGCAGCGGCGCCACCTGGGCGGCCTTGGCGACGCTCACCGGCTCCAGCACGGCGATGACGCCGGCCTCCTCGGCGGCGGACAGCAGCCAGCGCAGCACCGACGCGTCGAGGTTGGCATCGACGACGAGGGCGTCGGCGCCGCCGAGCAGCGAGGGGACCACCGCGAGGTCGGCGACGGCGAGCTCGTCGGTGGCGCGCATGTCGGCCACGGCGATGAGGAGGTCGCCCCCGTCGTCGAGCACCGCGGCATACGTCCCGGTGGGGTGAGGGGAGACCACGACGTGACGGCACTCGACACCGGCGGCGGTCGTGCGCGCGAGCACGGTCTCGGCGGCGGGGTCGTCTCCCACCGCGGCGACGAGCAGGGTCGGGCGGCCCAGGCGGGCGAGGTTCTCGGCGATGTTGCGGCCGACGCCCCCGGCCGCCCACGAGGCGGTGCCGGGGTTGCTCGTGGCGAGCACCGGCGACCCCGTGGTGCGCACCTTGGTGTCGAGCACGGCTCCCCCGACGACGACGACGGAGTCGGCCTCGGCCCGCAGCACGTAGCCGCGACCGCGCACGACACCCTTCTTCATGAGGTTCGACAGGTGCACCGACACCGCGGCCCGGGTCGATCCGAGGCGTTCGGCGAGCGCCGTCGCGTCGAGCATCGGGTCGGACCGCAGGAGGGCCACGATCTCGCGCTCACGCGTCGTCAGCTTCACATTGCAACCGTAAAGGAACTTTGCTGTTGCAAGCAAGAGCTCCCTCGCCGAGCGGACCGCGGCGCGGGCGGCAGGGTCAGGTGGCGCCGGCGATGGCCCGGAGCGCGTCGCGCACCCGCGCCTCGGCGGCGTCGAGCTCGGCCCGCGCCGCCTCCAGCTCGGCGAGCGCCTCGGAGCCCGGGTCGAGGTCGCGCCGTCGCACGCGGGCGAGGACCTTCTCGGCCGCGAGGTGCGGGGGCAGGCTGTCGGGGATGCCGTGGAGCAGGTCGGCGTCGTAGCCACCACCGCCGGCACCCCCCGTCGCGGCCTTCTCCTCGGACTTGATCCGCTCCCACGCCTGCTCGACCTCGGCCGGCGTGCTCGCGTCGCCGTCGGCGAAGACGTGGGGATGCCGGCGCACGAGCTTCTCGACGAGCAGGCCGGCGACGGTGTCGATGTCGAAGGCGTCGCCGTCGCCGCCCTCCTCCGCGACGCGGGCATGGAAGACGACCTGGAGCAGCACGTCGCCCAGCTCCTCGGCCAGGTGCGCCCGGTCGCCGGTCGAGATGGCGTGCACGACCTCGTGGGCCTCCTCGACCAGGTAGGGCGCGAGGCTCTCGTGGGACTGCTCGGCGTCCCAGGGGCAGCCGCCCGGGGAGCGCAGGCGGTCCATGGTGGCGACGACGTCGAGGAGCCGGCCGCCCTGCACGTCCCACGAGCCCACGACGAGCTCGACGTCCGGCGGGCTCTCGAGCCGGGACACCTCGGCGGCGACGGCGTCGGCCAGACCCGGGTCGCCGTCGGACGAGCCCAGCCACACCAGCGACAGGGTCCTCGCGAGGTCGACCAGCCGGCGCGCCAGCTCCGGCGGCGCGAGGTCACCGACCTCCTCCACGGTGAGACCGGCATCCTCCACCGCCTCGACGAGCGGCTCGTCGAGCGTGCGGGCCAGGCGCAGCGACGCCGACGCGACCGCGTCCCACGCACCGTGGGAGAGCAGGCCCGGGGAGACCCGGGGCGAGGTGACGAGCAGGCCGAGCCGGCCGCCGGTCACGGGGCGGCGTCGGCCGAGCGGATCCACTCGGGCGAGCCGAGGGCGACGGAGGCGGTCTGCGGGTCGAACGTGCCGTACCGCGGGTTGACGACGACCTCCTGGGCGGCGAGCTGCTGGCTCAGGGTCACGCCGTCGGCCTCGGTGATCTGGCCGGACTGCTGGGCCGAGGAGATGGCGGCGGCGAGCTTGACGATCTCGAGCGTGGAGTCGCTGGGGCTCTGGACGCCGCGTCCCTGGGCGTCGCGCGTCGCCACGGAGTCGGAGACCACGACGCCCTTGCCGGCGAGGAAGTCGAGGACGACGGGCGCCTGCACGAGGGCGGTGAGGGTGCCGCTCGGGGTCAGCGCCTGCTGGACGAGAGCGGGCTCCATCGCGTTGACCTCGCGCATCGCGGTCATCAGCTCGGTCTGGCTGATGACGGTGCCGTCGACGACCGCGGCGCGGTTGGGGCCGCTCTCGCCACTGCCGCACCCGGCGGTCACGAGGGCGGCGCCGGCGGCGAGCACCGCGAGGGAGCGGCGAACCGAGAGCTTCACGAGCGGTCCTTTCGAGGTCGGTCCCGCTACGCGCGGGCGGTGGCCACCCGGGCGGCCTGCCCCACATTGTCCATGACGACGGAGCGGATGACCTCACCAGCCCAGACCAGCACCTCGTTGTCGCGCAGGGGGCGGCCGGCGACGGGCGCGGTCATCGGTTTGGGCACGAGCACGGTGCCCAGGGCGGGCTTGACGATGGAGCGTGGGTAGAGGCGCTGCAGGCGCAGCTCCTGGCTCTCGCGGAGCTCGGCCGGGCCGAAGCGCACGTGGTTGCCCTGCATGCTGATGTCGGCGATGCCGGCCGCCCGGGCGACGGTCCGCAGGCGGGCCACCTCGAGCAGGTTGCGCGCGGGCTCGGGTGGGGCGCCGTAGCGGTCGACGAGCTCGGCCTCGATGTCGGCGAGCTGGGGCTCGTCGGCGACGGCCGCGAGCTTCTTGTACATCTCGAGGCGCAGCCGCTCGTGCGGGACGTAGTCGTGCGGGAGGTGCGCGTCGACGGGCAGCTCGATCTTGATCTCGGCCGGCCTCTCGTCGGTCTCGCCGCGAAAGCCCGCCACGGCCTCGCCCACGAGCCGCACGTAGAGGTCGAACCCGACGCCGGCGATGTGGCCCGACTGCTCGCCGCCGAGGAGGTTGCCGGCGCCGCGGATCTCGAGGTCCTTCATCGCGACCCGCATGCCCGAGCCGAGGTCGGTGTTGCTCGCGATGGTCTGCAGCCGGTCCAGCGCCGTCTCGGTGAGCGGCGTCTCGGGCGGGTAGAGGAAGTAGGAGTAGGCCCGCTCGCGGCCACGGCCCACGCGGCCGCGCAGCTGGTGCAGCTGCGACAGGCCGAGCCGGTCGGCCCGCTCGACGATGAGGGTGTTGGCGTTGGAGATGTCGAGCCCGGTCTCGACGATCGTCGTGCAGACGAGCACGTCGAACCGCCTCTCCCAGAAGTCGAGCACGACCTGCTCGAGGAGGTGCTCGCCCATCTTGCCGTGGGCCACGGCGATGCGGGCCTCGGGCACGAGCTCGCGCACCCGGGCCGCGGCCTTCTCGATCGTCGACACCTTGTTGTGCACGAGGAAGACCTGGCCCTCGCGCAGCAGCTCGCGCCGGATGGCCGCGGTGAGCGTCTTCTCGTCGTAGGCCCCGACGTAGGTGAGCACCGGGTGCCGCTCCTCCGGCGGGGTCTGCAGCGTCGACATCTCGCGGATGCCGGTCACCGCCATCTCGAGCGTGCGCGGGATCGGCGTCGCCGACATGGCGAGGACGTCGACCGAGGTGCGCAGCGCCTTCAGCTGCTCCTTGTGCTCGACCCCGAAGCGCTGCTCCTCGTCGATGACGACGAGCCCGAGGTCCTTGAACCGAACCTCCTTGGACAGGATGCGGTGCGTGCCGATGACGAGGTCGACCGAGCCCTCGGCCAGGCCGTCGAGCACGGCCTTGGCCTCACGGTCGGACTGGAAGCGCGACAGCGCGCGCACGACGACCGGGAACCCGGCATACCGCTCGGCGAAGGTGTTGGCGTGCTGCTGCACGAGCAGCGTCGTCGGGCACAGGATGGCCACCTGCTTGCCGTCCTGGACGGCCTTGAACGCCGCCCGCACCGCGATCTCGGTCTTGCCGTAGCCCACGTCGCCACAGACGAGGCGGTCCATGGGCACGGGGCGCTCCATGTCGGCCTTGACCTCGTCGATGGTGCTCAGCTGGTCGGGCGTCTCGACGTGGGCGAAGGCGTCCTCGAGCTCGCGCTGCCACGGGGTGTCCGGCGAGAAGGAGTGCCCGGTCGTCGCCATGCGCGCGGAGTAGAGGCGGATCAGCTCGGCCGCGATCTGCTTGACGTAACGCTTGGCCCGGCTCTTGGTCTGGTGCCAGTCGGAGCCGCCCATCTTGTTGAGGGTGGGCTGCTCACCGCCGACGTAGCGGGTGACCTGGTCGAGCTGGTCGGTGGGCACGTAGAGCCGGTCGCCGGGATGGCCGCGCCTGGACGGGGCGTACTCGAGGACGAGGTACTCACGCGTGGCGGTCGCCACGGTGCGCTGCATCATCTCGACGAACCTGCCGACACCGTGCTGCTCGTGCACGACGAAGTCACCGGGCCGCAGCTGGAGGGGGTCGACCTGGTTGCGGCGGCGCGACGGCATCCGCCGCATGTCCTTGGTCGAGGTGCCCGAGCCACCGGCGGAGCCGGTGAGGTCGGCCTCGGTGACGACGGCGAGGCGCGCCCCGGGCACGAGGAACCCGGGGCCGACGCCACCGGTGGTGACCGTGACGAGCGCGGGTGCCGCGTCGGCGGCGTCGGAGGCGAGGCGGCTCGGCACGTCGTGCTCGGCGAGCACCTCGGTCACCCGCTTGGCCAGACCCGGACCCTCGGTGGCGACGAGCACCGACCAGTCGTCGGCGACGAGGCGCCGCAGCTCGGCGACGGCCTCCTCGGTGTTGCCGCGGAAGGTGGGCGAGGCCTCGAACCCGAGGTCGAGCACGTCGTCCTCGCCGTGTCCGGTGAACGGCGTGAGGTCGAGCCAGCGCACGCCGACCTCGCGGGCCCGGGCGCGCACCTCGGCGAGGGTGCGGAACGACGCGGTGCCGAGCACCGCCTGCAGGTCGATCGGCACGGCGTTGCCGCTCGCGGCATTGGCCCACCCCGCCTCGAGGAACTCCTGGCTGGTCTCGGTGAGGTCGTGGGCGCGGGTGCGCACGCGCTCGGGGTCGCAGGCGACGAGCAGGGAGCCCTGCGGGAGCACGTCGAGCAGGGTCTCCATCCCGTCGACGAGCGCCGGGGCCAGCGACTCCATGCCCTCCACGGCGATGCCCTGGCTGAGCTTCTCGAGGAGGTCGGCCGCGCCGGGCAGCACGTCGGCGAGCGCGGCGGCCCGCTCGCGCACGGCATCCGTGAGGAGCAGCTCACGACAGGGCGGCGCCCACAGGCCGTGCTCGGCGACCTCGAGCGAGCGCTGGTCGGCGACCTTGAACCAGCGGATCTCCTCGACCGTGTCGCCCCAGAACTCCAGGCGCAGCGGGTGCTCGTCGGTGGGCGGGAAGACGTCGAGGATGCCGCCGCGCACCGCGAACTCGCCCCGGCGCTCGACGAGGTCGGTGCGCGCGTAGGCAGCCGCCGCGAGGGCCTCGACCACCTGCTCGAGGGGCCGCTCGTCGCCGGCCTGGAGCGCGACGGGCCGCAGGTCGCCCAGACCCGTGACGATGGGCTGGAGCACGGCCCGGACCGGCGCGACCACGACGGACAGCGGGCCATGGGTGGCGTCGCCGTCGTCGGGGTGCGCAAGGCGGCGGAGCACCGACAGCCGCTGGCCGACGGTGTCGCTGCGGGGGCTCAGCCGCTCGTGCGGGAGCGTCTCCCACGACGGGAACAGCCCGACGACCCCGGCGCCGAGGGTGGCCTCGAGCGCGGACTGGAGGTCCTCGGCCTCGCGCCCGGTGGCCGTGACGGCGAGGACGGGACCGCCGGCCGCGCAGGGGGCCAGGGCCGACAGGACCAGGGGGCGGGCGCCGGGCGGAGCCGCGGCGACGACCTCCGCGGAGGGGACGGTGAGCGCCTCCCGGAGACGTGAGGTGCCGGGGAGCGCGGCGACCCGGGAGCGCAGGAGCGACAGGGTGGGCATCGCCGACAAATCCTACGCTGCGCCGGCGACACCTCCGGCAACCAGGCGCGGCGGTGGCCCGGGTCAGCCCCGGGTGATGACGAGGTCGTCGAGCAGGCCGTCGTAGGCGTCGCCGGCCGATGTCGAGCCGGGCTTGTGCCCCACGGACACGGCGGCCTCGTTGCTGATGACGAGGGCGCCGGCCGCGACGGACACGTCAACGGCGGACCCCGGGGACCCGGCCCGGGCCAGGGCGGCGTGTCCCGACGGGTCGGCGGAGCGGAGGTCGACGAGGGGCGTGAGGGACATGGGCTCCGTCTTCGGGCATGGGTGTCGTGCGGACCGGACCCGGGAACACCCGACCCGCCGACGCAGGACCCACGCCTCTTGGCGGACGTCTTGATCGACCACCCCGTCGTGGCCTCGATGTGTCGGGTGGGGGCGAGGGCGGCGAACACCACGGTGACGTGTCCCTTCCACCCGGCCAGGGTGCGCACACCTTGGCCTCCAGGTCACGGTTGTCGCTGCGGGTGCCGCCGTGGAGCGCGCGAACCGGTTCCGCTCCACCGGTCCCTTCCCCGCGACCGCCTTCTCGGCCTTGGTCTCTGCTCGGTGATGCCCGCGAAGTCGTCCCAACGCAGCCACCGCACGAAAGCGCTGCAGTCGTTCGCCATGTACGCCGTCGACTGGATCCGGCGCGGGGGGTCGGCAAGGACACCGGGCCTGCCTGAACCAGTGGTGCCCAACCGCAACGCCGACCGCGGTGGCGAGCCGTGCCTCAGGGTGGGACAACAAGGTCCCCTCACTCCGTCTTCAGTACGTCGTCAACACGGACGCTTGCTCCTCTTGTCCATGGTGACGACGTACTCGATCATTGTGCCGGGCGGAATCTGCATATGTGCTTGCGCCGCCTTTCGCGTCAACTCCAGGGCCCAAGGAACAGCCCGGCGTTGGCGTAATCGATGCCGTCAACCGCTGGGCCGCCGACCTTTGTGGGCGAACCGGTCACAGCATTGCCGTCGAAGGAGACGGACCACAGCGAACCGTCGTTCCTGGTCACATAGAAAAGCCTCGTGCCGACCACGAACATGCCGCCAGCCTGGGCAAAGCCGACACTGCTGGGAATCCTCTCGACGCGCTCGTCCATCACGCCGCTGTCAGGGCTGAACCACTTGGAGAACAGTCGGGCGGAACCAGAAGTCGTGTAGAGCATTCGGCCGGAATCGTAGGCCGCGCCGGTAATGCCTGCGTACTGCGAGTACAGCGTGGGACTTGCTCCCTCGTACGTGCCTCCGGAGCCGTTGCTCACGTTGTTCCACAGCGGGTCGTGATACGGGTCGACGGGCTTCGGCGCCGTGAGGGACATGGCGGAGAAAGTTCGGCGGTACAGCATCTGGCTCGAGGCATCACCCGCGAACAGTTGGTCTCCGACAAGCATCGCGCCACGGGTCGATGCCGGCATGGACAGCCCTGTCGAGGTCAAAGGACCGGTCGATGCACCTGAGGCGTCCAGCGGAACTGAGTAGAGCATCGACGGACCGCCGAACTGACGCGGTGCCGCAAGGTAGAGCCGGCCGGGGAGGCTGGCAGTGTCCGTGGCCGCGAGCTGGGCGCCGCCGGCATACGGAAAGAAGGCGATGCGAGGTCGGAAGTAGTCGTGCGACCCGATCCACGACGTGTTGGACCCGATGTAGATGCCGCTGTCGAGCGGGAGGATCGTGAAGACCGCCACCCCGCGCGGGTCGCGCCCGGGGTTCCAGGCGAGCGGACGTCCGCTGAGTGGGTCGAGAGCGACCAGGCCAGGACGAGGCACCGCACCCGGACCTGCGACGACGCGTCTGGTCGGGTTGTTCACCCATTTCTGGTGACCGCCGACATAGACGGCGTTCTCGGTGATCGCGACGCCCCACAGCGTGTCGCCGCCGGTTTCGATCCGCCAAGTGGGCTGGGCGTCTGTGCTGAGGTTGTTCGTCTCGTATCGCAGCGCAGCGTCGCACCCCGTCCCGGGGTAGAAGCCGCCCTTCGCAGCGACCACAAAGTACGAACCGTCCGGCGAGAACGAAACACCTCTGACGTAGCTGTCAACAGCCTGTTTGTTGCAGGGTGCGGTATACCAGTCGGTAGCCCAGTCGGTCATGAGCCGTGCGGTTGAACCTGAGATGTCGATCAGCGCGACCTGATCCCGAAGCGTTCCGTTGACGTACTTGAAGTTGCCGATCGCCACGAGTCGCGCCCCGTCTGGGGTGATGTCGATCTCATCAACCCCTACTCGGCCCTGGGCGCCCGAGCCGGAATCGTTGTGATGTCCTGTGAATGACAAGCCCATGAAGGGGTCGAGCGCCCCCGTCGAAGCGTTCACCGTATAGAAGCCCTCATGCCTAATACCGTCGACCTTGGTGAACGTGCCCGCTACGTAGAGGCGGTTACCGAAGACCTTGAGAGCGTTCACCTCGCCGGAATTGCTGTTGGGTGGATTCCAGCTGTTTACGGGCTTGCCGGTCGCAACGTCGAGCAGGGCAACGTCCTCGCGAGCCACCCCACTGATCGAAGTGAACGCCCCGCCGATGAAGACCGTACCTGGGAGCGGACCGTTGACCATCGCCCAGACGGGCCCGTTGACATTCATACTCGTCGGGAGCAGCTCACCGGTGGCCTCGTCGAAGGCGGCGAGGTTGGTGCGTGGCCGGCCGTCCACTGACGTGAAGTTACCGCCCATGACGATGGTGGTCCCCACGCGCGCAATGGCCTGAACGTT
>DATITJ010000315.1:0-5680 GCA_035467935.1 Ornithinibacter sp. | reverse complement strand
CCGAGGAGGTGGCGGACGTGGTCGTTGGTGAACAGCCGGCCCGGGTCGAGTCGGTCGCGCACGGCCAGGACGTCGTCGAAGCGCGGGTAGAGCTCGCGCAGCCGGTCGGCCCCGAGCGTGTGCACCTTGCCCCAGTGCGGCCGCCCCGCGTGCTCGGCGACGATCGCCTCGAACGCCGCGAACAGTGGGCGCGGGTCCATCCGGTGGTACTGGTGCACGGCGACGTAGGCGTTGTCGCGTTCGTACGCCGTGGACAGCCACACGTCGTCGGCCCCGACGAAGCGCACCTCGACCGGGAAGGGCACCGGCTCCCGGGTGCGCTCGAACCACGCGCGCAGCTCGGCGAGCACCGCCTCGACCGAGGCGCGCGGCACGGCGTACTCGCTCTCGACGAAGCGCACCTCCCGCGAGGAGCAGAAGACCTTCCACGAGTCGTCGGCGAACTCCCGGGCGCCGAGCACCCGCGAGGTGAGGCGGTTCATGCCGGGCACGAGCGACGGGCGAGCCGCGCCGACCCGGTTGACCGCCTCGAACACCCGGTTGGCCAGGAGGTCGTCGTCGAGCCGCTGGCGCCACGCCGCGAGCGGCGGTGGCCCGGCACCCGGGGCGACCCGGTCGTTGCGCTTGACCAGCACGCGGTCGGTGTGGGGGAACCAGTGCAGGTCGAGGTGGTCGTGCGCGTCGGCCTCGAACTGCAGGCGCGGCAGCAGCTCCGCCAGGGCGGCGCCGGACTCCTTCGCGTGCAGCCGGAACGCCGGCACGCACTGCAGCTCGACCTCGGTGACGACCCCCAGCGCCCCGAGCCCCACGCGCGCCGCCTGGAACACCTCGGGCTCGACGTCGCTGGAGCACTCGAGCGTCGAGCCGTCGGCGAGCACCAGGGTCAGCCCGCAGACCGCGCTCGCGATGCCCTGCAGACGCGTGCCCGTGCCGTGCGTGCCGGTGGCGACGGCACCCGAGATCGTCTGGCGGTCGATGTCGCCGAGGTTCGGCAGGGCCAGCCCGAGCTCCTGCAGCGCCGGGTTGAGCACGTGCAGCGGCGTGCCCGCGCGCACCCGCACGCGTCGCCGCGCGGCATCCACCGCGACGACGCCGCTCAGGCCGTCGACGTGCAGCAGCACGCCGTCGGTGGCGACGAGCGGGGTGAACGAGTGCCCCGACCCCGCGACCCGCACCCCCAGCCCTCGCTGCACGGCCCGGCGCACGGCATCCGCCACCCCCTCGGCCGTGGCGACGCGCTGCACCTCGGCGGGGTGCGCGACGACGGTGCCGCTCCAGTTGCGCCACGTCGTCACCCGAAGTTCCTTCCCTCGCCGCGGTAGGACGGCACACTGCCGACGAGGCCGCCCCGGCGCACGAGGTGCACCGTGTCGAACCGCTCGAGCAGCTCGCCGGCCTTGGCCCCGCGCATCCACACCCGGTCGCCGAGCGCGAGGGCGTCGGCGTCCGCACCGTGGAGAGGGGTCTGCACCTCGCCCGCCGCCTCGGTGCGCACGAGGGCCAGGCCCCGCCGCACCGGCGAGGGCACGCGGGACCATCCCGGCTCGCCGCTGGCGACGTAGCCGCCGCCGTATGCCGTGACCACGCCGCGCGCCGGCCGGCGCACCACGGGCAGGGCGAAGGCCATCGCGGGTCGTGGGGAGAAGTCGTCGTAGCCGTCGAAGAGCGTAGGGGCGTAGAGCCCCGACCCCGCTGCCAGCTCGGTCACGGCGGCGTCGTCGGCGAACCGGTGCAGGCTGCCCGTGCCCCCGCCGTTGACGAAGCGCAGGTCGACCTCTGCGCGGACGGCCGCGACGACCGCCCGCCGCCGCTGGTGCAGATCTCGCAGCGAGCGTCGCTTGAGCACCCGCACGTGCGGCCCCGCGTCCGGCAGCCCTGCCACCTGCGCGTCGTAGAACATGAGCCCGCGCACGTCGAGGCCGACCCCTGCCGCGGCCCGCACGACGGCCAGCGCCTCGCTGGGCGTCCGCGTCGGGGACCGCCGCACGCCGAGGTGGACCGGGCCCACCCGCAGCGAGGCGTCGACGTCGAGGGCGACGCCGAGCCCCGCGACGTCCTTGCCGAGGGTGTCGCGCAGGAACCGCACCTGCTCCACGGAGTCGACGGTCACCGTCACCTCGCGGAGCAGGTGGGCGTCGGTCGCGACCGCCCGCAGCGCCTCGACGTCCACCGACGGGTAGGCGACGAAGACGTCCCGCAGGCCCGCGGAGGCCAGCCACACCGCCTCGGGCACGGCATACGCCATGACGCCCGAGAACCCGGGGCGGGCGAGCACCCGGTCGAGCAGCGCGCGGCAGCGCACCGACTTGGAGGCGACCCGGATCGGCAGCCCGCCGGCTCGGCGCACGAGGTCGTCGGCGTTGGCGTCGAAGGCGTCGAGGTCGACGGCCACGAGGGGCGCCGGCAGTGCGGCCGTCGCGCTCTCCCAGGGGTTCACGTGCCGACCCTAGTGGGACGACGCCGTGGTGACCGGGGTCCTCGAGAGGTTCGTCGGCGCGGCGGTTCCGTGCGGCGAGGCCACCGGTGGCGGTCAGCCGGCGCGGGTGACGACCCCGGTCGCCAGCGCGTGGAGGGCGTCCTTGGCGTCGCCGTCGGGCAGCCCGGCGAGCACGTCCTGCGCCTGGCGCCCCACGGCATCCGTGTGCGCGCGGGCCTGCTCCATCGCCGGGTGCGCGCGCAGCAGTCGCAGTGCCTCGTCGAGGTAGGCGTCGTCGCTGAGGTCACCGGTGAGCAGCTCGCGCAGCCGGGCGTCGGCCGCGTCGGAGCCGGCGAGGACGTAGAGCACCGGGAGGGTGCGCTTGCCCTCGCGCAGGTCGGTGCCGGGCGTCTTGCCGGTCTCGTCGGCCTCGGACTCGATGTCGATGAGGTCGTCGGCCAGCTGGAAGGCGATGCCGAGGCGCTCGCCGAACTCGCGCATGGTGTCGACCGTCGCGGCGTCGCAGCCGGAGAACATCGCGCCGTAGCGCGCGGCGGTCGCGATGAGCACGCCGGTCTTGTCGGCGAGCACGCCGAGGTAGTAGTCGACGGGGTCGACGCCATCGGGGCAGGGCCGGTCGTCGCGGATCTGCCCCGAGCACAGGCGCACGAACGTCTGCGCCTGGATCTTGACCGCCTCGGGACCGAGGTCGGCCACGATGTCGGACGCCGTGCCGAACAGCAGGTCGCCGACGAGGATCGCCGTGGAGTTGCCGTAGGCGGCGTTGGCGCTCGGGGCGCCGCGGCGCACGTCGGCCTCGTCCATGACGTCGTCGTGGTAGAGCGAGGCCAGGTGGGTCAGCTCGACCCCGGCGGCCGCCGCGACGACGCGGTCGTCGATGCCGTCACCGAGCTCGGCGGCCAGCAGGGTGAGCAGCGGCCGGAACCGCTTGCCGCCGGCGGCGGTGAGGTGGGCCCCCGCCTCCGCGATGAACGGGTCGTCGTGGTCGACCCGCGCAGCGATGAGCGCGTTGACCGCCGTGAGACCCTCGGCCAGCCTGTCGCGCAGGCGGGCCGAGGCACCGGGCAGCTCGAGCACCGACGGCGTGCCGCGCTGGGCCGGTTCGGCGGTCACCGCGGTCACAGGAGGAACTCGGAGGCCGAGTTCGCGAGCTCGAGCGCGGCACCCGGGATGACGCCGGCCAGGGCGGTGACGAGGACGCCGACCGTGATGGCCACCGTCGACGGGATCGACGGCGTGAGCGCCACGACGTCGTCGTCGCCGGACGGGTCGGTGAAGTACATGAGCACGATGAGCCGGACGTAGACGAAGGCCGTGACCGCCGAGGCGAGCACACCGATGATGACGAGGACGGTGCCGGTGGTGCCGGAGGCGACCGCCGGGGCGAACGTGGCGTACTTGGCGGTGAACCCCGAGGTGAGCGGGATGCCGGCGAACGCGAGGAGCAGGAACGAGAACGCGCCCGCGACGACCGGGTGGTTACGGCCCAGGCCGGCCCACTGCGACAGGTGCGAGGCCTCCGACCCGCCCTGGCGGACCATGGCGACGATGCCGAACGCGGCGATCGTCGCGAAGCCGTAGGCGACGAGGTAGAACATCACGCCACCGATCGCGGCCTGCGAGAACGCGAGCACACCGACGAGGATGAAGCCGGCGTGCGCGATCGAGGAGTACGCGAGCAGCCGCTTGACGTCGGTCTGCGTCACGGAGAGCACCGCGCCGACGACCATCGTGAGCGCCGCGATGACGACGACGCCCATCTCCCAGTCCCAGCGGTTGGCCCCGACGCCGACGTAGGTCAGGCGCAGGATCGCGCCGAACGCCGCGAGCTTGGTGCAGGCGGCCATGAACCCGGTGACCGGGGTCGGGGCGCCCTGGTAGGCGTCGGGGGTCCACGAGTGGAACGGCACGGCGCCGATCTTGAACAGCAGGCCGACGAGGGTGAGGGCGATGCCCGGCAGCAGGATCGCCTCGAGGTCGCCACCGGAGGTGGAGATCGCCGTCGAGATGGCCTTGAGGTCGGAGGAGCCCGCGTAGCCGTAGAGCAGGGCGGCACCGAAGATGAAGAAGGCGCTGGAGAAGGCCCCGAGGAGGAAGTACTTCAGCGCGGCCTCCTGCGAGAGCAGGCGGCGACGGCGCGCGAGACCGGTCATGACGTAGAGCGGCAGAGAGAGCACCTCGAGGCCGACGAACATCGTGATGAGGTCGTTGGCGCTGACGAAGACCATCATGCCGAGCACGGCGAACAGGGTCAGCGGGAAGACCTCGGAGGTCGCGTAGCCGATGCGGGTCGCGACGTCCTCCTGCGGCGAGCCGGGCGTGGACGCACCCATCGGCGTGAACGCGTCGGACCCGACGCCGCCGAAGCGCTCGGCCATGACGAGCACGCCGAGGGCCGAGAGCAGCAACAGCGCGCCCTGGAGGAACAGCGAGACACCGTCGATGACGACCGAGCCGCCCAGCGTGACCGTCAGGTCGTCGCGCGAGAAGACGACGAGCACGACGAATGCCGCGAGCAGCACCGTGGTCGTGAGCGCCACCTGGATCGTGTGGCGGGCACGACGCGGCGCGAACGCCTCCACGAGGACGCCGACGAGCGCGCCCGCGACGACGACGAGCATCGGCGCGACCGCGGCGTACGCGACGTCGACGGCCTGGAACTCGGGGTTCACTTCTCACTCCCGGAGGCGTTGGCGGGCAGCGGGTCGGAGACGCCGACGATCTGCAGCGTCCGGTCCACGGCCGGGTTGACGAGGTCGAGCACGGGCTTCGGGAAGAAGCCGAGCAGGAGGAAGGAGAGGAGGATCGGCGCGACGACGACCTTCTCGCGCATCGACAGGTCGCGTGGCGTCTCCCCCTCCGCGAAGACCGGCCTCGGGCCGGTCATGACGCGCTGGTACATGAGCAGGATGTAGAGCGCCGCCAGCACCATGCCGGACGCGGCGATGACCGCGGCCCACTGGTAGCGCATGAAGGTGCCCTGCAGGACGAGGAACTCCGACACGAACGAGGAGAGCCCCGGCAGGGCCAGGCTCGACAGGCCGACGACGAGGAACGTGCCGGCGAGCACCGGGGTGACCCGCTGCCAGCCGCCGTAGTCGGGGATCCGCTTGCTGCCGCGACGAGCCACGAGGAAGCCGGCGATGAGGAACAGGCCGGCGGTGGAGAAGCCGTGGTTGACCATGTAGAGGGTCGACCCGGCGCCGCCGACGCTGGTCAGGGCGAAGATGCCGAGCACGATGA
>DATITJ010000314.1:0-9349 GCA_035467935.1 Ornithinibacter sp. | reverse complement strand
AGGAGACGAGCTGGGCGGGCGCGGTGCTCGAGGCCTACGAGCGGCTGATCTACGACGCGGCGCGCGGTGACCGCACGCTGTTCACGTCGGCATCCGGCATCGAGCGCCAGTGCGAGATCTCCCAGCCACTCATCGACAAACACCCGCCGGTGCGTCAATACGCCCATGGCACGTGGGGGCCCACCCAGATCCACCAGCTCATCGCGCCCTACACGTGGCGGCTGCCCTTCGAGCGGACGTGGCGCGAGCGCAAGTTCTGACTCGGCACCTCGAGCCTCACCTTGGCACCGAGACAGTTCCCCGGCGACGCTGAACGTCCCTGCATCGGGCGGGAAGGTCGGGAGCGTCAGGCCGCTGGGGTCGCCGTCGCGGACGGCGACGGTCGACCCGACTCGGTGCGCACGATGAGCGCCCGCGGCTGCACCTCCACCTCGATGTGCCGGGCCTCGCCGATGATGTCGCCGTCGAGCTCGATCTTCTGCTCGTGGTCGACGCGCACGCCGATCGACTGGCAGCGGTAGCGGTCGAGGGTCTGGGTCGAGCGGTCGCTCTTCGAGAGGACTCTGGCGACGACGGCGAGCCAGGCGGCGATGCCCTTCGGGGCGATGACGACCACGTCGAGCGTGCCGTCGTCGGGCTCGGCGTCGGGCATGAGGTTGATGCCGCCGGTCAGCCTGCCGCAGTTGCCGATGAGCACCGTTCGGGCCCGGCGGGTGGTGGTCGGCCCGCCGTCGAGGCTCAGGTGCGCGCGGAAGCGCTCGACGAGGATGTTCTTCAGGCCGGCCGGGACGTAGGCGGTCCAGCCGATCCGGGCCTTGAGGCTCTCGGAGGTGTCCTCCATGATCGTGGCGTCGAGCCCGAGGCCGGCCATGACGAGGAACGCGTGGCGACGCACCCCGACCGAGGAGCCCTCACCGACGTGCTCCTCGAGGTGCACCTCGTCGGGGTTGAGCGACATCCAGCCGACGTCGAGGTGGCGGTTGCGTCCGTTCAGCGCCACCGTGACGGCCTTGTCGAGGTCGTCGGTGGGCAGGTCGAGGTTGCGGGCGAGCAGGTTGCCGGTGCCGCCGGGGAGCAGCCCCATGGGCACGCCCGAGCCGACCATCTCCTGGCCCACGGCGCGCACCGTGCCGTCACCGCCGAACGCGCAGACGACGTCGGCGCCCTCCGCGAGCGCCCGCCGCGTCTGCCCGAAGCCGACGTCGTTCTCCTCGGTCTCGAGGAAGAAGGGCTCGGCCCACCCCTGCTCCTCGCAGACGGCGCCGATCCGGGCCTTGACGTCCGCCCCGGCCCCCTCGAGCTTGGTGGGGTTGACGACGACGGCCAGGCGCTTGCGGGGCACGGGGGCCTCCTCCTCGCGACTGAAGGTGTCGCGCGTGGGGCGGGTGCCCGGGTCGGTCGCGGCGCGGCGCGACGAGACGAGGAGCCAGAGGCCCACCCCCACGAAGAGCACGGCGAGGGCGATGCCCGCCCAGGTCCACCATCCGTCCGACACAGAGTGGAAGGTACAGCACTGCTGGACACCCCCGGCGACCTGCGTAGGCTTCCCGGCATGACGAACCCGCCGGTGGACGGCACCCCGGATGACGTGCCGGCCGCGTCCGCCGATGCGTCCGAGGCGATGACGCCGGACACCAAGGACTGGACCTGGACGCTGCGCGAACGCTGCCCGGCCTGCGGTTTCGAGGCGGCGAGCGTGCCGGCGGCCGACATCGCGACCCGGGTCACGGCATCCACCGACCCGTGGCCGCACGTGCTGGCCCGGCCGGACGCGACGACCCGACCGGAGCCGTCGACGTGGTCACCGGTGGAGTACGCGTGCCACGTGCGCGACGTGTGCCGGCTCTTCGAGCAGCGGCTCACGCTCATGCTGGCGCAGGACGCCCCGGCGTTCGCGAACTGGGACCAGGACGAGACCGCCGTCGCCGAGCGCTACGCCGGGCAGGACCCCGCGGTCGTGGCGCGCGAGGTGGCCGTGGCCGGCGCGTCGTTCGCCGGCGCGTATGCCGCGGTGCCCGCCGACGCCTGGGAGCGCACCGGTCGCCGCTCGGACGGCTCGCAGTTCACCGTGCTCACCCTCGGGCAGTACGCCCTGCACGACCTCGTGCACCACCTCCGGGACGTGGGGGTCCCCGCACCGTGAGCGCGGAGGTCGTCTACGTCCTGCTCGGGGCGTCGCTGCTCCTCGCGGCGGTGCTGCCCCAGCTGCTGCACCGCTGGGCCCTGTCGGCGCCGATCGTGCTCGTCGCGGCCGGCATGCTCGTCGGGATGCTGCCGCTCGCCGACGGCGTCGACATCGACCCGGTCGCCGCGCGGCCCGTCATCGAGCACCTCACCGAGGTGACCGTGCTCGTCGCGCTCATGGGCGTGGGGCTGGCGATCGACCGGCCGCTGCGCTGGCGCGACCGCGACTCCTGGCGTGCCTGGTCGCCGGCCTGGCGGCTGCTGTGCATCGCGATGCCGCTCACCATCGCCGGGGTGGCGCTGCTCGCCTGGGGGCCCCTCGGCGTCGCCGCACCGGCCGCCCTGCTGCTGGGGGCGGTGCTCGCGCCGACCGACCCGGTGCTCGCCTCCGACGTGCAGGTCGAGGGCCCGACCCTCGAGGGGGAGGAGGAGGAGATCGACGAGACCGACGAGGTGCGCTTCGCCCTGACGAGCGAGGCGGGCCTCAACGACGGGCTGGCCTTCCCCTTCGTCTATGCCGCGATCTTCCTCGCGTCGGTCGGCTCGGTGTCGGAGTGGGGGCTGGGCTGGGTGGCGTGGGAGCTCGTCGGCAAGGTCGTCGTCGGCGTGCTGGCGGGGGTCGTCGTGGGGTGGTTGTTGGCCCGGCTGGCCTTCCGGTCGCCGGCACGGTCACTGCGGCTGGCCGAGGTCGGTGAGCCCCTCCTCGCGCTGTCCGCGCTGCTCCTCGCGTACGGCGTCTCCGAGCTCGTGGGCGGCTACGGCTTCCTCGCGGTGTTCGCTTGCGCCATGACGGTGCGGTCGGTGGAGCGTGACCACGACTACCACGGCACCATGCACGACGTCGTCCACCGGCTCGAGACCCTCCTCACGCTCATCGTGCTGCTCGGCCTGGGCTTCACCATCACCAACGGGCTGCTCGCCCACCTCGACTGGCGCGGGGTCGTCGTCGGCCTGGCGCTCGTCCTGTTCATCCGCCCCTTCGCCGGCTACCTCTCCTTCCTCGGCCACCGCCGGCAGGTGGGCCGCGTCGGCCTGGACCACCGCGAGCGGCTCGTCGTCGGGTTCTTCGGTGTCCGCGGCGTCGGCTCGATCTACTACATCGCCTACGCGGCCGGTGCGGCGAGCTTCCCCGAGGAGCGCTGGCTGTGGTCCACCGTCGGCTTCACCATCGCGTTGTCGGTGGTGGTGCACGGTGTCCTGGCGACCCCGGTGATGCGCCGGCTCGACCAGCGGCGCGACGCCGCCGAGGCCGCCGCGGCCTGAGCCGCCGTGCGGCACGGCATCCGGGCGAGCGGAGAACGCCGGTGCGCCGAGTGCGTCGGCGGCCTCACACTGGCCGTATGCCGTCCACGTCCACCCTGCTGGCGTTCGCCGCCGCGTCGGTCGTCATCATCGCGATCCCGGGCCCGAGCGTGCTGTTCACCATCGGCCGCGCGCTGTCGTCGGGCCGGCGGGAGGCGCTGCTCACCGTCGTCGGCAACGCGCTCGGCATCCTCACCCAGATCTGCGCGCTCGCGGTCGGGCTCGGCCCGCTCATCGCGGCGAGCGCGACCGCCTACACCGTGCTCAAGGTGCTGGGCGCGGGCTACCTCGTCTGGCTCGGCGTCCGGGCGATCCGGGACCGGCGGGCGCTGGCCGAGGCGTTCGAGTCCGGCGTGCCGCTCGCGGGCCCGAGCCTGCACGCCGTGCGGGCCGGCTACGTCGTGGGGGTGACGAACCCCAAGACGATCGTGTTCTTCGCGGCGCTGCTGCCGCAGTTCGTCGTGCAGACCTCGCCGGTGCTGGTCCAGCTCGCCGCGCTCGGTGCGGTGTTCGCGGTGCTCGCCCTGCTCATGGACGGCACGGTCGCGCTCGCGGCGAGCCGGGCGCGGGACTGGTTCGCCTCGTCGCCGCGGCGGATGGAGCGGGTCGGGGGTGCGGGCGGGCTGATGATGGTCGGCCTCGGCACCGGGCTGCTGCTCACCGGACGACCCGCCGACTAGGCACCGTGGGTATCGGCTGTCGGCCCGCGTCGACCCATCGGCGGCGGCCGGTGGGCCCCGGCGTCGATAAACTCCCGGGGTGATCGACATCAAGCTGCTCCGGGACGACCCCGACCTCGTCCGCGCCAGCCAGCGCGCCCGTGGTGAGGACGAGGGCGTCGTCGACGCCATCCGCGCCGCCGACGAGCGCCGCCGCGGCTCGCTCACGGCCTACGAGCGCCTGCGGGCCGAGCAGAAGTCGATGGGCAAGGACGTCGCGCGGGCCCAGGGCGACGACAGGCAGGCCCTGCTCGCCCGCACCAAGGAGATCGCGGCCGAGGTCAAGAGCCTCCAGGCCACGGCCGACGAGGCACAGAGCGAGCTCGACACCCTCCTGCGCACCATCGGCAACGTCGTCGAGCCCGAGGTGCCCAGCGGCGGCGAGGACGACTACGTCGTCGTCGAGACGGTCGGCACGGCGCGCGACTTCTCCGCCGAGGGGTTCGAGCCGCGCGACCACCTGGCGCTGGCCGAGTCCCTCGACGCGGTCGACATGGAGCGCGGGGCCAAGGTCGCCGGCGCACGGTTCTACTTCCTCAAGGGCGCCGGCGCGCGCCTCGAGATGGGCCTGCTCGCCCTCGCGATGCAGCGGGCCATCGCGGCGGGCTTCGTCCCGATGATCACGCCGACCCTCGTCAAGGCCGACGTCATGGCGGGGGCGGGCTTCCTCGACCAGCACGCCGACGAGGTCTACCGCCTCGAGGCCGACGACCTCTACCTCACCGGTACCTCCGAGGTCGCCCTCGCGGGCTACCACGCCGACGAGGTCGTCGACCTCACGAACGGCCCGATCCGCTATGCCGGGCAGTCGACCTGCTACCGCCGCGAGGCCGGGTCCTACGGCAAGGACACCCGGGGCATCATCCGCGTGCACCAGTTCAACAAGATCGAGATGTTCGTCTACTGCCGCCCGGAGGAGGCCGCGGCCGAGCACGAGCGCCTCCTCGACTTCGAGAAGGACATGCTGGCCGCGATCGACGTGCCCTACCGCGTCATCGACACCGCGGCGGGTGACCTCGGCGGACCGGCCGCGCGCAAGTACGACTGCGAGGCGTGGGTGCCCACCCAGGGCCGCTACCGCGAGCTCACCTCGACCTCCAACTGCACGACCTTCCAGGCCCGCCGCCTCAACACCCGGTTCAGGGGCGAGCAGGGCAACGAGATCGCGGCCACCCTCAACGGCACGCTCGCCACGACCCGCTGGCTCGTCGCGATCCTCGAGAACCACCAGCAGGCCGACGGCTCGGTCGTGGTCCCGCAGGCGCTGCGCCCGCACGTCGGCCTCGACGTGCTCGCCCCCGTCCGCTGACGGCGGCTCGAGCTGCTCTTCCCGGGTCGACGGCCCCGCATGGCCGGCACGGGGTGGCCGCGCCCTAGCGTGGTCCCCATGGGACGGATCGAGACACGCGGGCTCAGCCGCAGCTTCGGTGAGGTGCGGGCGGTCGAGCAGGTGGACCTCGTCGTGGAGCCCGGACGGCTCACCGGCTTCGTGGGCGGCAACGGGGCAGGCAAGACGACGACGATGCGGATGGTCATGGGGTTGCTCCGGCCGGACGCCGGCGAGGTGCTCTGGGACGACCGGCCCATGACCGCCGATGACCGCCGGCGGTTCGGCTACATGCCGGAGGAGCGCGGGCTCTACCCGAAGCAGAAGGTCGCCGACCAGCTCGTCTACCTCGCCGAGCTGTCCGGGATGCGGGCCGCCGAGGCCTGGGCCGCGGTCCGCTCCCACCTCGAGCGCTTCGGCCTCGCCGACCGCGCTGGGGACCGGGTCGAGGCGCTGAGCCTGGGCAACCAGCAGCGGGTCCAGATCATCGCCGCCCTCCTCCACGAGCCGATCGCGCTCGTCCTCGACGAGCCGTTCTCGGGGCTCGACCCGGCCGCGGTCGACGCGACGGCCGAGGTGCTGCGACACCGTGCGGCATCCGGTGTCCCGGTCCTCTTCAGCAGCCATCAGCTCGATCTCGTCGAGCGGCTCTGCGACTCGCTCGTCGTGCTCTCGCACGGCCGGGTCGTCACGGCCGGGGACGTGGGCGAGCTGCGCGCCGCGGGGCCGACCCGCTACCGGGTGGTCGCCGAGGGCGACGCGGGCTGGGTCGGTGACGTCCCCGGCATCCGCGTCCACCACCTCGACGGCCGCACGGCACTGTTCGAGCCCCTGGCCGAGGGCGCCGAGCAGCGCGTGCTCCGTGAGGCGCTCGCCCGCGGCCCGGTGCGGGAGTTCTCCCGCGTCGTGCCGGCTCTCGCCGAGGTGTACCGGGAGGTGACCGCATGAGCGGCGTGCACCAGCCCGGGCGGGCCTGGCCGCTCGTCGCCCGACGGGAGATCGCGACGAAGCTGGTCGACCGCACCTTCCTGCTCAGCACGTTCGTGACCATCGCGATCATCACCGGCTTCGTCGCCGTGCAGGCCGTGCTGTCCGAGCGCGGAAGCGACTACCGCCTCGTCGCGACCGCATCCGACACCGCGATGGCGCAGAACGTCGCGGAGCGCGCTCCGTCGCTCGACGACAAGGTGCGCGTCACCGTCGAGGGCGTCGCGGACGAGGCGGCGGCCCGCGATGCCCTCGAGCGGGAGCGCGCCGACGTGTGGCTCGTCTCCCGTGACGCGGGATGGCTGCTCGTGGGGCGGGACGAGGTCCCCGAGGGCCTCGAGGCCGTCGCGGCCACGGTGGTCCGGGAGGAGACCCTCGCGGCGAACGCGCAGGCCGCCGGGACCACGGTCGAGGCCATCACCCGCGGCACCGTCCTCGGCACGGAGGTGCTCGTCGGCGACCCCCAGCAGCGTGGCTTCGCCGACGCGATGGCGTTCGCGCTCGCCTTCCTCTTCTACCTCGCCTCCGTCGGGTTCGGGACGGCGCTCGCGGGGAGCGTGGTCGAGGAGAAGCAGTCGCGCATCGTCGAGATCATCGCGACCAAGATCCCGGTGCGAGAGCTGCTCGCCGGCAAGGTCCTCGGCAACACTGCCCTCGCCGTCCTGCAGATGGCCCTCTACGGCGTCATCGGTGTCGTCGGGCTGAGCTTCACGTCGTACGGCGCCCTGCTCGCGACGGTGACCGGCGCTCTCGCCTGGTTCCTCGTGTTCTTCCTCGTCGGCTTCCTCCTCATCGCCTGCCTCTGGGCGGTGGCCGGTGCACTCGCGAGCCGCAGCGAGGACCTCCAGAGCACGTCCATGCCGATCACCCTCGTGCTCCTCGGCATCTTCTTCGGGTCGCTCTTCCTCGACGGACCGGCGCAGACGGTGCTCTCCTACGTCCCCCCGGCATCCGCCGTCCTGATGCCGCTGCGCGTGCTGGACGGCAGTGCGGCACCGTGGGAGCCCTTCGTCTCGCTCGCCATCCTGCTCGCGTCCGCCGCCGTGGTGGTCCTCGTCGCCGAGCGGCTGTACCGGCGCTCGCTGCTGCAGACCCAGGGCCGGATCTCGGTGCGGCAGGCGTGGTCGGCGCCGGAGTGAGGTCCGCGGCCACCGGAACCTCGGACGCTCCCGGCCGTGCGTCGGTCATCGCCCGTCCACCTCCCGCCGGTAGCGTCGGGCGCGATGACCACTCCACACCTCGTCGCCCTCGACATCGACGGCACCACCGTCAACCACGAGGGCATGCTGTCCTCCGCCGTCCGCGAGACCGTCCAGGCCGTCGCCGCGGCCGGGCACCACGTCACCATCGCGACCGGGCGGGCCATCATCGGCACCCTCTCGGTGCTCGACCGCCTCGGCATCACGACCGGGTATGCCGTGTGCTCGAACGGCGCCGTGACGCTCCGCCTCGACCCCGACCTCGACGACGGCTACGAGATCCTCGAGGCCGTCACCTTCGACCCGGGCCCCGCCCTGCTCGTGCTGCGCGAGCACTTCCCGTCGGCGCTCGTCGCCGTCGAGGAGCTGGGGGTGGGCTTCAAGGTCACGGCGCCCTTCCCCGACGGCGAGCTCGACGGGACCCCGCGCATCGTGCCGTTCGAGGAGCTCATGGCCACCCCGGTGACGCGTCTGACGCTTCGCGACCCGTCGAGCACGAGCGAGGAGTTCCTCGAGCGCACCGAGCGGATCGGCCTGCACGGCGTGGAGTACGCCGTGGGGTGGAGTGCGTGGCTCGACATCAACCCCGAGGGCGTCTCGAAGGGCGCGGCCCTCGAGGCGATCCGGCGCCTGCTGGGGGTCGAGCCGATGCACACCGTGGCCGTCGGCGACCAGCGCAACGACCTCGAGATGCTCCAGTGGGCCGCCCGCGGCGTCGCCATGGGCAACGCGCCCGACGAGGTCAAGGCGGTCGCCGACGAGGTCACCGGCGACGTCGACGACGACGGCCTCGTCGACGTCCTGCGCGCCCTGCTCTGAGCCGGCGCGCACGCACCGCGTCACGGCATCCCCGCAGGTGGCAGGGTGACCCACCATGGACAGCTCCGACGTCACCTCCGCCGCGCGCCAGGCGGGCGACAGCCCCGTCGTCGAGTGGGGCGCTCGCCTCGGGTATGCCGTCCTCGGTCTCATCCACCTCGTCATCGCGTGGATCGCGCTCAAGATCGCGTGGGGCATCGGTGGCGGCTCCAAGGCCGCCGACACCTCCGGTGCGCTGAGCACGATGGCGAGCTCCGGCACCGGACCGCTCGTGCTGTGGGTCACCGTCGCCGGCTTCCTCATGCTCGCCGTCTGGCAGGGCATCGAGGCCGCCGTCACCCACGGGGAGACGGCCGACCGCGCCAAGGCCGGGGCGAAGGCGGTCATGTACGCCTTCTTCGCGTGGACGACCTACAAGGTCACCCAGGGCGCCGGCGGCTCCAGCGAGGAGCAGACCGAGGAGTTCACCGCGAGCCTCATGGGCAGCCCCGCGGGCCGGGTCCTCGTGGCCGTCGTCGGCCTGGTCGTCCTCGGCGTCGCGGGCTACCACGTCTACAAGGGCTGGACCAAGAAGTTCCTCGAGGACCTCGCCGAGCACCCCGGCGACTGGGCCGTCACCGCGGGCCGGGTCGGGTACATCGCCAAGGGGGTCGCCCTCGTCGTCGTCGGCCTCTTCTTCCTCGTCGCCGCCGCGCAGGCCGACCCCACCAAGGCGCAGGGCCTCGACGGTGCGCTGAAGACGCTCGAGGACCAGCCGTTGGGCCCGGTGCTCCTCACCCTCGTCGCGGTCGGCATCGCCGCCTACGGTGTCT
>DATITJ010000313.1:0-3257 GCA_035467935.1 Ornithinibacter sp. | reverse complement strand
TACCTCGACATCGTGCAGGAGCGCGGCTTCCGGATGCCGGCCGGCTACCTCGAGCTCGCCCCGTGGGCCGAGCGGGCCGAGCGGGCCCTCACCCTGGCCCCCGAGCGGCTCGTGCCGTGCCACAACGACCTGCTCGCCGCGAACGTCCTCGACGACGGGGGCGAGCTGCGGGTCATCGACTACGAGTACTCCGGCATGAACGAGCCGTCCTTCGAGCTCGGCAACGCCGCCGCCGAGGCCAGGCTCGGCCCCGAGGCGCTCGCCGAGCTGTGCGCCGCCTACCACGGCCGGCCCGACCCGGTGGACGCCGCTCGCGCCGAGCTGTGGGGCTTCCTCGCCCGGTACGGCTGGACCCTGTGGGGCATGATCCAGGAGGGCACGAGCGACATCGAGTTCGACTTCTGGGAGTGGTCCATGGAGAAGTTCGAGCCGGCCCAGCGCCTGGCGCGCAGCCCGCGCTTCGAGGAGCTCCTCACCACGGTGGCGCAGCGGTGACCACGACGACGGCCGGCGCCACTGGACCCGGTGGCTCGAACCGCACGGACCTGCCCGAGCGGGCCCGGGTCGTCGTCGTCGGTGGGGGAGTCGTCGGGGCCTCGACCGCCTACCACCTGGCCCACCTGGGTTGGACCGACGTGCTGCTGCTCGAGCAGGGCACCCTGTCGTGCGGCACGACGTGGCACGCCGCAGGCCTGGTCGGGCTCCTGCGCGCCAGCGAGAGCGGCACCCGGCTCGTGCAGCACTCGGCCGACCTCTACCAGCGGCTCGAGGCGGAGACCGGGCTGTCGACGGGCTACCGGCCGTGCGGCGGACTCATCGTCGCGCGCACCCCCGAGCGGATGACGGCGCTGCGACGCACGGCGGCGACCGCCGCGGCATACGACCTCGACTGCGAGCTGCTGACGCCCGACCGGGCCGGGGAGCGCTACCCCCTCCTGCGCACCGACGACCTCGTCGGGGCGATCTGGCTGCCGGGCGACGGCACCGCCAACCCCACCGACGTCACGCAGTCCCTCGCCAAGGGGGCGCGCCAGCTCGGAGTCACCGTGCGGGAGCGGGTGCGGGTCACCGGTTTCGACGTCGTCGCCGACCCGGCCGCCCCCGGCGGGCGTCGGGTGCGCGGCGTCCACACCGACGGCGGCGACGTGGCCTGCGAGGTCGTCGTCAACTGCGCCGGCCAGTGGGCCAAGGCCGTCGGCGCGCTGGCCGGCGTGGGGGTGCCGCTGCACTCGGCCGAGCACTTCTACGTCGTCACCGACCAGATCGAGGGGGTGGCGCCCGGCCTGCCGATCCTGCGCGACCCCGACGGGTGGACGTACTTCAAGGAGGAGGTGGGCGGGCTCGTGGTCGGCGGGTTCGAGCCCGAGGCCAAGCCGTGGGTGTCACCCGAGGCGATCCCCCACCCCTTCGAGTTCCAGCTGCTCGACGAGGACTGGGAGCACTTCTCGGTGCTCATGGACAGCGCGCTGCACCGGCTGCCCGTGCTCGAGCGCACCGGGATCCGCAAGCTCTACAACGGCCCCGAGAGCTTCACCCCCGACAACCAGTTCGTGCTCGGGGAGTCACCCGACGTCGCGGGCTTCTTCGTGGGCGCGGGCTTCAACTCGGTGGGCATCGCCTCGGCCGGTGGGGCCGGGCGGGCGCTCGCGGAGTGGGTCGTCGCGGGGGAGCCGCAGGAGGACCTCGCCCTCGTCGACATCCGCCGGTTCGCGCCGTTCCACGCGAGCACCCCGTGGTTGCGCGAGCGCGTCTCGGAGGTGCTCGGCCTGCACTACGCCGTGCCGTGGCCGACGCGCGAGCTGGAGTCGGCCCGTCCCTTCCGGTGCTCGCCGGTGCACGACCGGCTCGACGCCGCCGGGGCCTGGTTCGGCTCGAAGATGGGCTGGGAGCGGCCCCTCTACGTCGCTCCCGACACAACGCCGAACCAGCGCGCGGCAACCCACGGCTGGGGCCGGCAGCCCTGGCACGACTGGGTCGACGAGGAGCAGCGCTCGGCCCGGGAGGCGGTCGCACTGTTCGACCAGACGTCCTTCGGCAAGCTGCGCGTCCACGGCCCCGACGCCCTGGCCCTGCTCCACCTCGTGTGCACCGCCGACGTCGACCGCCCCGAGGGCTCCGCGGTCTACACCGGTGTGCTCAACCGCCGCGGCGGCTACGAGGCCGACGTCACGGTGACCCGAGTCGGCGACGACGACTTCCTCCTCCTGACGAGCGCCGCCTCGCCGGTGCGCGACGCCGACTGGCTGCGGCGACACGTGACGCCCGGCTGGCGGGTCGCGGTCGAGGACGTCACGACTGCATACGCCGTGCTCGGCCTCATGGGGCCGCGCTCGCGCGAGCTGCTCGGCCGCCTCACACCCGCCGACCTCACCACCGAGTCCTTCCCGTTCGCGACGAGCCGGGTGCTCGACGTCGGCGTGGCCCGCGTGCGGGCGACGCGGATGACGTATGTCGGTGAGCTGGGCTGGGAGCTCCTCGTGCCGGTCGAGCTCGCGACCGGCGTGTGGGACCGCCTCGTCGACGCCGGGAAGGACGTGGACCTGCGGCTCGCGGGGTACCACGCCATCAACGCGCTGCGCCTCGACAAGGGCTACCGCGCGTTCGGCCCCGAGCTGGGCCCGGACCGCGACCCGGTGGAGGCCGGGCTCACCTTCACGTGCGACCTGGCCGGCGACCGGGCCTTCGTCGGGCGCGAGGCCGTGGAGCGGGCGCGGGCGGCCGGTCCCACGCGACGGCTGGCCTCCTTCGTCGTCGAGGACCCGGCGGCCGTGCTCTGGGGTGGTGAGCTCCTCCTGCGCGACGGGCGTCCCGCCGGACAGGTGACGAGTGCGGCCCCGAGCGCGACCCTCGGTGCCAAGGTGGGCCTGACCTGGGTGTGGGAGCCGGACGGGGGGCCGGTGCCCCGGGAGTCGCTGGGCCTCGGGGGCTATGCCGTCGACGTGGGCGGTCAGCGCCACGAGGTGCGGGTGTCGGCGCGGGCACCCCACGCCCCGACGAATCCCCACCTCCACGCCTGAGCGGCACGCCTTCGGATCTGGAGCCCGAGCCCCGGCGTCGACGGCACCGGGCCCCGGCCGATGACCCGGGCCGTGCGCGGCGGGGAATCCGTTTGGGTGCGTCGGCGTTGACCTGCATACTGGCTGCATCCCGACCACCGTCTCGACGGCAGCCGGTGACACAAGTGAACAGCGTGGGAGTGAGCCCCCTCAGGGGGGTGATCGGTTTCGACATTGGTCGGTAGACCATGGGGAAGCGGG
>DATITJ010000312.1:0-2563 GCA_035467935.1 Ornithinibacter sp. | reverse complement strand
GGGCTCGCCACGGCCAGGCTCGGCACCTGCGCGAGCTGGGCCGGGACGACGTTCATGACGACACTGCTCGGGTAGACCGCGAGGCCGCCGGGGACGTAGAGGCCCACCCGGTCGACCGGCACCCAACGCTCGGTGACCGTGCCGCCCTCGGTGACCTGCGTCGTCGTGTCGGTGCGGCACTGGTCGGCGTGCACGAGGCGGGCCCGACGGATCGACTCCTCGAGGGCGGCGCGCACGGCCGGGTCGAGGCTCTCGAGGGCGTTCGCGATGACGTCGGTGGGCACGCGCAGGCTGGGCGGCCGGATGCCGTCGAAGCGCTCCGCGGCGTCGTAGAGCGCGGCCGCCCCTCGCGCGCGCACGTCGGCGACGATGGGGCGCACGGCGTCCAGCGCGGCCTCGACGTCGAGCTCCGCCCGCGGCAGCACGCTCCGCAGCTCGCGCAGCGTGAGCTGTCGCCCGCGCAGGTCGAGGCGCGCGATGGCGCCCGTGGGGGGCGCGGTGGGGCTGCTGCCGGAGGTGCCGAGGGACATGCCCCCAAGTCTAGGTTTCGCCGCCCCCCGCCCCGAATGCCGTCCAACCCGGGCCGCCACGGCGCCGCTCCGCACGGGAACCTGCAGGTCCACCAGGGTTGCCTTCGCGGTGCCCCTCGGGTCTCGCTCATGGGCGGGAAGAGGGGGTCAGGCGTCGTAGAACTCGGCCTCGTGCGCGGCGCGGGCCCGGCGGGCGATGCGGCGGTAGCGCTCGGCGAGGTCCTGGCCCGAGCCCCCGGGCAGGCCGAGGATGCGCGCGATGCCGTCGGCGTCGCGCGGGTCGACGGGCACGGCGTCCAGTGCCCGGGCTCGGAAGAGCACCCCGGCGTTGCGCATCGACGACCCGAGCCGCCACGAGGCCGACAGGTCGGCGGCGTACTCGGCGTCGACGAGGCCGAGCTTCTCGGCCACGGCGAGCGCCTGCATGGTCGCGGTCGTGCGCAGCCCGGGGTGCTCGTGGGCATGGCGCAGCTGCACGAGCTGCACCACCCACTCGACGTCGGACAGCCCGCCGTGGCCGAGCTTGAAGTGGGTCTTGCGGTCGGCACCGCGCGGCAGCCGCTCGGCCTCCATGCGTGCCTTGAGCGTGCGGATCTCGCGGACCTGCCCGGCGTCGAGGCCACCCGCGGGCCACCGCAGCGGCGCGACGAGGTCGAGGAACCGCTCCGCCAGCCCCGCGTCGCCGGCGACGGGGGTGGCACGCAGCAGCGCCTGGGCCTCCCAGACGAGCGACCACCGCCCGTAGTACTCGCGGTACGACGCGAGCGAGCGCACGAGCGGCCCGCTCTTGCCCTCGGGGCGCAGGGAGGCGTCGACGTCGAGGTTGGGGTCGGGCCCGCGCAGCCCCAGGAGCCGGATGAGCTCCTTGACCACCTCGAGCGCCTGGGTCTGGGCCTCCGTGTCGTCGGCGCCCTCGACGGGGTCGTGCACGAACATGACGTCGGCGTCGCTGCCGTAACCCTGCTCACCTCCCCCGAGCCGGCCCATGCCGACGACGAGGAGGCGAGTGAGCGCCGGTGTGCCGGTGCGCTGCTCGAGGTCGCGCACGCAGATCTCGAGGGTCACCTCGAGCAGCGCGGCCGTCAGGTCGGTCATGGCGGTGCCGAGGTCGTCGAGCGACAGGGTGCCCGAGAGGTCGGCCACGGCGACGCGGAACAGCTCGGAGCGCCGGATGGTGCGCGCGGCGAGCACGGCCGACTGCGGGTCGTCCTTGCGGCCCGCGGCAGACCTCATCCGGCGCAGCACGTCCTCGCGCGAGCGCGGCTGCAGGCCCGAGGAGTCGCCGAGGAACTGCACGCACTCGGGGGCCTGCTCGAGCAGGTCGGCGGCGAACCTGCTGCGCGCGAGGGTGTGGGCGAGTCGCTCGGCCGCAGAGCCCTCGTCACGCAGCAGCCGGAGGTACCAGTGGGTCGAGCCGAGCTCGTCGCTGATCTTGCGGAAGGCGAGCAGCCCGGCATCCGGGTCGGCCTCGTCGGCGAACCAGCCGAGCATCACCGGCAGGAGCTGGCGCTGGATCGCCGCACGGCGGCTCAGCCCTCCGGTGAGGGCCTCGAGGTGCCTGAGGGCACCACGCGGGTCGCGGAAACCCAACGCGGACAGCCGCTCTCGCGCCGCCTCCGGCGTCAGGCGCACCTCGGAGTCGGACAGCCGCGCCACCGCCGACAGGAGCGGGTGATAGAAGATCCGCTCGTGCAGGCGGCGCACCTCGCGCTGCTGGGAGCGCCACTGCGCGACGATGCCCTCCACCGGCGAGGACCGGTGGCCGAGCGCCCGGCCGAGCCGGCGCAGGTCGCTCTCGGCCGTCGGCATGAGGTGGGTGCGCCGCAGCCGGAACAGCTGGATGCGGTGCTCGAGCGTGCGGAGCAGCCGGTATGCCGTGCCGAGGGTCGCCGCGTCCTCGCGCCCCACGTACCCCCCGGCCGAGAGGGCCGCGAGGCCGTCGAGCGTGGTGCCGGTGCGCAACGACTCGTCGGCCCGCCCGTGCACGAGCTGGAGGAGCTGCACCGAGAACTCCACGTCGCGCAGCCCGCCGG
>DATITJ010000311.1:0-7993 GCA_035467935.1 Ornithinibacter sp. | reverse complement strand
GACCTCGGCGGGCGAGAGCCACCCGGCGTCGGCGTAGGGGCGCAGGAACTGACCGATGAGG
Organism: Ornithinibacter sp.; assembly: GCA_035467935.1. Classification (GTDB taxonomy): domain Bacteria; phylum Actinomycetota; class Actinomycetes; order Actinomycetales; family Dermatophilaceae; genus Fodinibacter. Next base: position 7,932 of record DATITJ010000311.1, on the reverse strand, counting down.
TGGCCCTCGCGACGCCGGGTCCAGCCCACGAACGCGACGAACGCCAGGAAGATCGGCACCTCGACGAGGAGGTAGACGGTGATCATGCCCCGGCCACCGGACACCGCAGCGAGGTTCCACAGCGCGTGCGCGAGCACCGCGAGCCCGAAGCCGATGACCGGGGCGAGGATCCGCGGCAGCCAGGTGCGGCTCGTCGCCGCGACGCCCACGCCGATGCCGGTGAGCACCGTGAACATCGGGTGCGCGAAGGGCGACATGAGGCATCGGGCGACGAACGTCGCCGTGAGGGCCTCGCCCCCGCCCTGCGACCAGGCGACCGCGAGGTACTGCATGTTCTCGGTGAACGCGAAGCCCGCCGCGCACACGCCGGCGTAGACCATGCCGTCGGTGATGCCGTCGAACTCGTGCCGGCGGAACCACCACACGAACAGCACGAGGACACCCTTGAGGGCCTCCTCGACGACGGGGGCGACGAGCACGGCGGTCGTCGCGAGCGCGAGCTCCGGGTCGGTGGTCACCTCGAGCACCGCGATCGCGCTCGTGTTGAACACCGCCGCGACGGCCGCGGCCACGAGGGCACCCCAGAGGAACGCCCCGACCAGGTAGCGCGTCGGCTCGGACTCGAAGCGGTCGAGCCACAGGAACGTCGGGATGACGACGCCGAGCGGCAGGAGGGCGACGACCATCGCCAGGAGCGCGGTCTGCACGCCGAACGTCGCGCCGAAGTAGGTCGCGACGACCAGGGCGACGAGGAGGAAGCCGACGCCGGCGACGCCGCCGACCAGCCACCGGCGCAGGGCGTTGCGCGTCGTCGGGTCGCGCCGGGTCGTGGCGACCGGCGGCTGGGTGGCGAGGTCCCCACTCATGGCAGACGACACTCGTGGAGACCGGCCGCCGCGGTTCCCACCCGACCCGGCCCGACCGGCCCGGCGCGGCGGCGGGTCCGGCGAGACCTACGATGGCCCCCATGACGACACCGGGCACCGAACGCGCGCAGGCCGACCGCATCGTGTGGATCGACTGCGAGATGACCGGGCTGTCGCTGCGCGACGACGCCCTCGTCGAGGTCGCCGCCCTCGTCACCGACTACGAGCTGACCGTCCTCGGCGACGGCGTCGACGTCGTCATCCGGCCCCCGGACGCCGCGCTGGCGCAGATGGGCGACTTCGTGCGCGAGATGCACACGGCATCCGGCCTGCTCGACGAGCTCGAGGCGGGCACGACGCTCGAGGAGGCGCAGGCGCGGGTGCTCGACTACGTCACCGCGTGGGTGCCCGAGCCGAGCAAGGCGCCGCTGGGGGGCAACACCGTGGCCACCGACCGGGCGTTCCTCGCCCGCGACATGGCCGACCTCGAGGCCCACCTGCACTACCGGATCATCGACGTCTCCTCGATCAAGGAGCTCTCCCGCCGCTGGTTCCCCCGTGCCTACTTCGCCGCGCCCGCCAAGAGCGGCGGCCACCGGGCGCTCGCCGACATCCGCGAGTCGATCGCCGAGCTGCGCTACTACCGCGAAGCCGTGTTCGTGCCGCCGCCCGGGCCGTCGACCGAGCAGGCCCGCAGCATCGCGGCCCGGCACGTCGTCGACCACGACGTCCCGGAGGCCGGAGCGGGCGCCGCCGGGGCCGTGGTCGTGGGCACCCCCGAGTAGCAGGTACGATGGTCCGCGCTGCGGGCGCAAGGGATCAACGGATGCCGTCGCGCCCGCCGTGGTGGGTATAGCTCAGCTGGTAGAGCATCGCGTTGTGGTCGCGAGGGCCGCGGGTTCAAGTCCCGTTACTCACCCCACCGGCCGAACCCCCGACCCGCTTCTCGCGGGTCGGGGGTTCGCTCGTCTCCCCCGGCTGGCGCGGGGCGGGTGTCAGTGGGCCAGCACGCGCCCACAGCCATGGCGGCCTCCGTCCGGCTCCGCAGGACCTCGACGACGCGCACACTCGCGGTGCCGGCGGGGGGCCACGGCCCGGGCGGGCCCCCAGCCTTTGCAAGGATGGGCGCATGTTGTCCCGTCGCTTCGCCTCCGTCGTCACCATCCTCGTCGTCGTCGCCTTCGTCGTCGTGGCGGTCGCACCCGCGTTCGCCGCGACGCCACGGTCCCTGGCGGCGCACGCCCAGCTCCTCGGCTCGACGCCGCGCGACGGCAGCACCCTCGAGACCGCCGACGAGGTCGTCCTCGAGTTCAACGAGGACGTCGACGCCACCTTCGTCACGGTGCTGGTGGAGGGGCCCAGCGGGTCCGAGGCGGCCGGGGACCCCACCGTCGTCGGTCGCGCGGTGACCCAGGCCCTCCCCCCCGGCCTGGCGGCCGGCGAGCACGTCGTGACCTACCGCGTCGTCAGCACCGACGGCCACCCCATCGCGGGCCGGCTCACCTTCACCACGACGAGCGCACCCACCGCCGCCACCTCCCCCGAGCCGACGGCGTCGGCGTCGGCGACGGCGTCGGCGAGCGTGAGCGCGATCGCGACGGCATCCGCGGCGCCGACCGCGGCGCCGACCGCCGCGCCCGCGGCCCCGACCACGGCCCCCGCCGCGGACGAGGGCGCCAGTCCCTGGCCGTGGGTGCTCGGCGGGCTGGGGCTCATCGCGGTGCTCGCCGGGCTCGTCACCGTCCTTGCCCGCCGCTCCCCCGGTCCCGGCGCGGCGGTCACGCGTGACGATGTGCCCACGGCATCCGGCACGGACCCGAGCCGGGACGACGCCCGAGGCCCCTTCGCCTGACCGATTTCGCCCCGACGCAGGGCGGCTGATAATGTCGCCGACGCGCGCCATTAGCTCAATTGGCAGAGCAGCTGACTCTTAATCAGCGGGTTCGGGGTTCGAGTCCCTGATGGCGCACCACCGCTCACCGAGCGCGAGGCTCCCACGCCGACCGGTCCCCGCCCGTTCACAGGTAGAGGCCGGTGCTCCCCTCGGGGACCCGGGTCGCGGCGACGGCGTGGAGGTCGCGCTCGCGAAGCAACAGGTGGTCCTTGCCGCCGATCTCCACCTCCGCGCGGTCCTCGGGGTCGAAGAGCACCCGGTCGCCCACCTCGACCTGGCGCACGTTCGGGCCGGTCGCCACGACCGCGCCCCACGAGAGCCGCTTCCCGACGCTCGCAGTCGCGGGGATGACGATGCCGCCGCCGGACCGGCGCTCTCCGGCCTCGCCCTCGACGTCGACGAGGACCCGGTCGTGCAGCATGCGGACCGGGAGCCGGCCCCTGCCGTCGTCCGACCGGGCGGCCACGTCAGCCGTGACGCAGGCGCCGGTAGACGAGCCAGCCGCCGAGCACGGCGACCACGGCGACGACCGCTGCGACTCGCTCGACGCGAAGGTCCCCCGCGGGGGTGGTCGCGGCATCCGCGAACCGCGCCTTGGCGGCGTCGGTCTGGCGCTGGAGGATGTTCTTCGGGCTGACCCGTTGGGTCAGCTCGTCGATCGTCCGTGCGAGGCGGTCGCGGCGCGCCGCGATCTCGGCCTCCAGTGCCGGGATGGAGACGGGCGTGGCGGGAACGGCCGCGGAGGTGCCGGTCTCGGGCTGGGTTGCGCTCATGGGTTCCTCACTCGAGTCCGAGGTCGCGACGGAGCTTCGCGACGTGGCCGGTGGCCTTGACGTTGTAGAACACGTGCGACACGGTGCCGTCCTCGGCCACCACGACGGTGCTGCGGATGACACCCTCGACGGTCTTGCCGTAGAGCTTCTTCTCCCCGAACGCCCCCCAGGCGTGCATGACCGCACGGTCGGCGTCGGAGAGCAGCGTGATCGTCAGGCCCTCCTTCTCGCGGAACCTCGCGAGCTTCTCGGGCTGGTCCGGTGAGATGCCGAGGACGGTGTAGCCGTCGGCCTTCAGCGACTCGAGGGAGTCGCTGAAGTCGCAGGCCTGCTTGGTGCACCCGGGTGTCATGGCGGCCGGGTAGAAGTAGACGATGACCTTGCCGCCGCGCAGGCCGGACATCGTCACCGGCGACCCGGTGTCGTCGGGCAGGGTGAAGTCGGGGGCGGTGTCGCCCGGCTCGAGCCGGTCACTCACGGGGGCTCCTCGTCGTGTCGTCGGTGCTGAGGCCCAACCTACCCGCTGGTGGCGGGCCCGAGCCCGGGGATCCACCAGGGACGCCGGACGGCGATGGTGCGCAAGGCGGGACTCGAACCCGCACACCCGAAGGAACCAGAACCTAAATCTGGCGCGTCTGCCAGTTCCGCCACTTGCGCGCAGGCACAGGGTAGTCGTCGCGGTCACCCTGAGGTGTGGTCACGCGCCCAGCAGCTCGCGGAGCAGCGGCCTCAGCGCGCGGAACGCGTTGCCGCGGTGGGAGATCGCGTTCTTCTCGGCGTCCGTGTGCTCGGCGAGCGTCCGCGTGCCCCCGGTCGGCACGAAGACGGGGTCGTACCCGAAACCGTTCGTGCCGCGCGGCTCGCGCACGATCGATCCTTCGACCCGCCCCTCGACGCCCTCGACCCGCCCGTCGGGCATCGCGATGACGGCTGCACAGACGAATGCCGCGCCGCGGTGCCCGTCGGGCACGTCGCCCACCTGCTCGAGGAGCAGGTCGAGGTTGGCGCGGTCGCGCACCGCCCTCGGGGCGTCGGCCCCGGCTGTCGTCCCGGACCAGCGAGCGGAGAAGACACCCGGTGCGCCACCGAGCACGTCGACCGCGAGGCCGGAGTCGTCGGCGACGGCGGGCAGGCCCGTGGCCTCGGCGAGCGCGACGGCCTTGAGCCGGGCGTTGCCGAGGAAGGTCACCTCGGTCTCGGGGACGTCGGGGGCACCGCCCACGTCGCCGGCACCGACCACCTCGAGGTCGAGCTCCTCCACGAGGTCGGCGAGGATCTGCCGCAGCTCGCGGACCTTGTGCTCGTTGCGGGTCGCGAGGACGAGGCGCCGGGTCACGCGAGCCGCTCCCGGGCGGGGGCGTCGAGCGCGGCCTGCTGCAGCACGGTGAGCTGCGCGCAGCCGACCGTCGCGAGGTCGAGCAGCTCACCGAGCACGGCACGGTCGAACGGGTCGCCCTCGGCGGTGCCCTGCACCTCCACGAAGCGGCCGTCGCCGGTCATGACGACGTTCATGTCGGTCTGGGCAGTGGAGTCCTCGGGGTAGTCGAGGTCGAGCATCGGACGGCCTCCCAGGAGGCCGACGCTCACCGCTGCGATCGACCCGGTCAGCGGCTTCGCGGAGGCGGCCAGGAGACCCTTGGCGCGCGCGTCGGCCACGGCATCCGCCAGCGCCACCCACGCGCCCGTGATGGCCGCGGTGCGGGTGCCGCCGTCGGCCTGGAGCACGTCACAGTCGAGGACGACGGTGTTCTCGCCGAGCGCCGTGGTGTCGATGACGGCCCGCAGGCTGCGGCCGACGAGCCGGCTGATCTCGTGGGTGCGGCCGCCGACCTTGCCGCGGCGCGACTCGCGGTCGCTGCGGGTGTTCGTCGAGCGCGGGAGCATCTCGTACTCCGCCGTGACCCACCCCGACCCCTTGCCCTTGAGCCACCGCGGCACTCCCTCCGTGAACGAGGCGGCGCAGAGCACCCGGGTGCGCCCGAACTCGACGAGGACGCTGCCCTCGGCGTGGTCGAGCCAGTTGCGCGTGATGCGCACCTCGCGGAGCTGGTCGGGGGCGCGGCCGTCGTGGCGGGGGGTCTGGTCAGGCATGTCGGCAAGGCTAGCCGTGCGACGCGCGCCCTCCCGCACCGGTCGTCAGAGGTGGTAGACCTCGTCCGCCTCGGCGAGCTCGACCTTGCCGGTCCACACGTCCTGGGCCTGGGCCCGGCACTCCTCGGGGTCGTTCCACGACGGGATGTGGGTGAGGACGAGCCGCTGCACGCCACCCGCCCGGACGGCCGCCTGGGCGGCCCTGGAGCCGGACAGGTGGATGCCGGTCACGGTGTCTCGCCCGTCGACGAACGCGGAGTCCACGAGCGCCAGGTCGGCGTCCCGCAGGAGCGGGGTGAGGTTGTCGCACGCGTCGGTGTCGCCGGTGAAGGCCAGGACGGCGCCGTCGGCCTCGACCCGGTAGCCGTACGCCTCGACCGGGTGGTTCACGGCATACGGCGTGACGGTGAACGGACCGATGGTGAGCGGCACGGCATCCGCGACGACGCCGAACACGAACTGTCCGTGCATGCCGTCCGGCTCGAGGCCGTGGTACATCATGGCGATGCGCTCGGCGGTGCCGGTGGGCCCGTGCACGGGGAGCCGCCGCGTCAGGGGGGGCTCGGGGCGGTATCGCCGGTAGACGTAGAGCCCGCACAGGTCGACGCAGTGGTCCGGGTGGAGGTGGCTGACGAGCACGGCGTCGAGGTCGGCGGGCGGCAGGTGCCGCTGGAGCGCGCCGAGCGCGCCGCTGCCGAGGTCGAGCAGGAGGTTCCAGGTGCGCCCGTCGGCCTCGGCCTGCACGAGGTAGGACGAGGCGGGCGAGCCGGGGCCGGCGAACGAGCCGGAGCAGCCGATGACGGTGACCCTCATCGGATGCCTGCCCGCTCGACCGTGGGGGGTGAGGTGAAGACCGGGCCCAGGCGCGAGCCGACCCCGAGGAAGCGCGCCGCGAGCCGGCGGAACTCGTCGGGGTCGCCGGTGGTCGTGAAGCCGTGGTCGGGCTGCGGGAGGTCGTCGGGGCGCAGGAGGTCGGCGTCGGCGAGCACGCGGTAGACGTCCTTGGCGGTCTCCTCGGCGGAGGAGACGAGGGTGACGTCGTCGCCCATGACGTAGGAGATGACCGCCGTGAGGAGGGGGTAGTGCGTGCAGCCGAGGACGAGCGTGTCGACACCGCGCTCGCGCAGCGGGTCGAGGTAGTCGTGGGCGACGCCGACGAGCTCCGGGCCGCCGGTGACCCCCTGCTCGACGAACTCGACGAACCGCGGGCACGGCCTGCTGACGACGTCCAGGTGCGGCGCGGCGGCGAACGCGTCGAGGTAGGCCCCCGACTGGTGGGTGCCCAGCGTCGAGATGACGCCCACGCGGCCGGCGCGGGTGGCCGCGGCGGCACGACGCACCGCCGGGCGGATCACCTCGACGACGGGCACGTCGTAGCGCTCGCGGGCGTCGTGGAGCACGGCGGCGCTCGCGGTGTTGCACGCGATGACCAGGACCTTCACCCCGTGGTCGACGAGGCGGTCGAGGCACTCGAGCGCCAGCTCTCGGGTCTCGGCGATCGGACGAGGGCCGTAGGGTGCGCGAGCGGTGTCGCCGAAGTAGGCCACCGACTCGTGCGGCAGCTGGTCGAGGATCGCCCGCATGACGGTGAGCCCGCCGTACCCGGAGTCGAACACCCCGATGGGTGAATCTGCCACCGGACAAGGGTATGGGGCCGCAGTGACGTGAAGGCGGAGGGCGTCGGTCGTGTCACACCGGACGACGGTCACGGCACGAGCATCGCCGAGGCGAGCGTCTCCTGGAGCCAGGTGAGGAAGTCGTAGACCGCGAGCGCGTAGCCCAGCGGGTCGTCGGGGTCGAGGTCCTGCGCGGCGGCCTCGAGCACCTCGACGTCCTCGTCGGTGCGCAGCCCCATCCGCTCACCCAGCACCAGCCGCACGTCGGTCAGGGCGACGAGGAAAGCCCGGGCCCCATCCTCGTCGAGCCGCACCTTGTCCTCGTCACCGCGCAGCGTCGTGGCCGCGAGGAGGAGCCCGGCCGCCTTGCGCCGGCGCAGCCCCGTCTCGGTGAGCCGGCGGAACTCGGCCGCGGCCTCGTCGTCCTCACGGTTCGCGGTGGGCAGCAGCCGGTCGAGGGCGGGATCGCGCTGCGCGGCCGACGCGTCGAGGTCGGCCTGGTCCTCCACGGCGAGGGTCACCCCCATCCCGAGCCCGGCGACGATCGAGGCGAAGTCGTCGTCCGCACCCCCGCCGCCGGCATCCGGCAGGGGTCTGGGGTCGAGCAGGTCGTGCACCTGGTCCATGAGCCCGGCCACGGTGGCGCGCTCGAGCGCGTCGAGCTGCGCGGTGTAGCGGACGTGGTCGCCCGA
>DATITJ010000310.1:0-2472 GCA_035467935.1 Ornithinibacter sp. | reverse complement strand
CGTAGGCGAGTGCCGTCTCGGCCCGCACCCGCGGCCAGGCGACGTAGGTGCGCACCAGGGCCGCCTGCACGAGGTCGTGCGCGGCATGGTGGTCACTTGGGAGCAGCCAGCGGTGCGCAGCAGCGACGGCGACGCCTGGTGCACGAATGCCGTGAACGCGGCGTCGGGCTCGCCCTTGCCCGCCCTGGCCATCACACCTCCCGAAAATTCCGTCACACCCTGCACTACGCAGGGATGCCGGGAAAGGTTGCCCCGCCGGAGGCGCGCCTTCGCCGCCACTACGCTGGCCGCGTGGTGATCGACCTGCACACGCACTCCACGGCGAGCGACGGCACCGAGGCCCCCGCCGTCGTCGTCGCGCAGGCCGTCGCCGCGGGACTTGACGTGGTGGCGCTCACCGACCACGACACCACCCTGGGGTGGGCCGAGGCGGGTGACGCCGCGCGGGCGCTCGGCATCGCGCTGGTCCCGGGCATCGAGGTGTCCTGCAGCCGCCGCTGGCAGAGCATCCACCTGCTCGCCTACCTCCCCGACCCGCGGAACCCTGCGCTCGTCGCCGAGCTGGAGCGGGCGCGGGCGAGCCGCGACACGCGCCTGGACCGCATGGTCGAGAAGATGGCGGCCGACGGCATCCCGGTGACGCTCGAGGCCGTCCGCGCCGAGGTCGAGGAGGGGGCGACGCCCGGGCGCCCGCACATCGCCGACGCGCTCGTCACGGCGGGCGTCGTCGCGCACCGGGACGAGGCGTTCGCGCGGTGGCTCGGCAACGACAGCCGCTACTACGTCGCGCACTACGCCCCCGACCCGGTGCTCGCGGTGGGCGTCGTGCGGGCCGCCGGGGGAGTGCCGGTCATCGCCCACCCGTGGTCGGCCACCCGGGGCCGGGACGTCTCCCGCGCCCTCGTGGAGGAGCTGGCCGCCGCGGGGCTCGCCGGCCTCGAGGTGCATCACCGCGACCACGACGCGGATGCCGTGCGCCACCTCACCGACCTCGCCCGCTCCCTCGGCCTCCTCGTCACCGGGTCGAGCGACTACCACGGCGAGGGCAAGCCCAACCGGCTCGGCGAGCACACGACGGCTCCCGAGGTGCTCGAGGCGATCGAGTCGCAGGCCACCGGGACCGCGGTGGTGCGGCCGTGAGCTGGCTCGACGCCACGCTGTTCACCTCGACCTTCGTCACTCTCATCGTCATCCTCGACCCGACGGGCGCGATCCCGGTCTTCCTGGCCCTCACGGCCACCCTGACCCCGGAGCAGAAGGCCGCGGCGGCCCGCCGCGCATCGCTCGTCGCACTGGGTGTCATCGCGTCGTTCGCGGTCTTCGGGCAGCGGATCCTCGACTACCTCCACATCTCGCTCCCGGCGCTCCAGGGGGCCGGCGGGCTGCTGCTCCTCATCGTGGCGCTGCAGCTGCTCACCGGGTCCGAGTCGGAGCAGATGGCGGATGCCGGCGTCAACGTCGCGCTCGTGCCGCTCGGCACACCGCTGCTCGCGGGTCCGGGGGCCATCGTGGCGACGATGCTCGCCGTGCAGGGCGCCGAAGACACCGGGGGGCTGGTGGCCGTCGCGGCGGCCCTCGTCGCCGCCCTGCTCGTCGTGTTCCTCACCTTTCGTTTCGCGTCACCGCTGGCCCGCCTGCTCAAGGACAGCGGCATCGTGCTGCTGTCCCGCATCGCCGGCCTGCTGCTCTCGGCCATCGCCGTGCAGATGATGGCCGACGCCGTCATCGCGTTCGCGAACGGCGCCGGGACGACCTGATCCGCTGCGGGAGAGCGGAACTCATCCGTTCGAACACTTGTGCGATCTGCACGACGCCGGTAGAGTCGGTGGTGCGGCGATCGAGCCCGAGGAGCTCGAGGACGGCACCGTCGCGGAGAGTCATCGGGCGCCCGGCCACGTCGCCCTCGATGCCCCTGCGATCGTGTCGGGAGTCCTCCTCGTGTCCGCGGTGCACGCGGAGCGGCGGGTGCGCACCGCGGTGCGGCTCGCGGCGGACGGGCCGGCCGGTTCGACGACCGAGACCGGCCTGCGCGGGTTGCACGCGGCAATGGGCTCCGGACGTCTCGACGTACCGGGCGGAGTCCGTGCTGCGACGGTGGGCCGACGAGCCGGGGGTCGACCGCTGGGCGGGGACGTTCCCGTCCGAGGAGGCCGCCCAGGCCTGGGCGGCCATCGACAGCCTGGCCCGGCGCTACGTGTCGGAGTCGGTGTGCCCGACCCTCGAGCGGGCTCGGGCCAAGGCGCTGACCGACCTCGTGGCCGGGAACGCCACGGTCGAGACGGTGGTGACCCTGACAGTCCCGGCCGCTGCCGTGCCGGGTGCGGGTCCGCCGGGCGCCCGCGCCGACGAGGCCGACCTCGTCGAGGTCACCGGCCCCGGAAGCGGGAGCCCCTTCCTCGCGTCGCGTCGGTGGCTCGCGTCGACGCTCGACCCGCCGGCGTCGACCACGCCCGTCAGCGCCTCGGTCGAGGT